>JBBPYO010000524.1:0-18717 GCA_038199845.1 Flavobacteriales bacterium | reverse complement strand
TTCCTAAGATATTGCAGCAATTCCACAAAATAAGCGGCCGCACTATAGACTGAAGTACATTCTCCGCATTCGCACACATCTGCATCTCCAAAGAGAAGATCCCAATTCAGGTTGTGCTTTTCAAATACATCCTCATATTTCTCCATTAAAAGAGCAGAAGTACCACTGGCTCCTTCCATAACCATGGCCATTGCATTGCTTCTGGTACTATTTAAAGACTTATCAATTAGTGCGATACCGGTACCTTGAGCTGTTTCTCTTAAGGACATCAGCGCATGTTCATTGCGGATCCGTGCATTAACCGCATTGGTATGCACCTGTAAAGCCAAATCCTCCCCATTCTCACCCAACTGGCCTTTGAAGGTCTTGACAAACTGACCTTCAGGCATTTCACTCACCTGAAATGCCGTATGCACATTGGCTTTCATCAAGACAGAAACCGCCTCCGGCACAGGGCTGATGGCCACTACCCGCTGTAAGGTCTTCAGTTCAGATTTTACACTTGATTGCAATTCCTTAGAAATGCCCTTAAAAGCCCCTTTAGTATCGAATGCAGCATAAATGGAAGTCGATTTTATATTGAATGATTCCGGCTGGTTATTTAAAAAAGTGATAATGCCCCCGCGAAGAACAGTATCTGCTATGGGTGTTTCTTCCTCGGTGCCCACCATGCGGTGTATTACGGCCGTGGGCACTTCGTCAAAAAGTTTGGCTCTCAATTCCCGAACATAATTTTCATTTTTTATGGCCACCGTATCGCCTGTAACCGTTTCTGGTACTTTGGTTTTGGCAACCAATTGAGCCAGTTCGGCCTTGCCAGAATTCAAAGCAATATCTCTTAGGCTGTTGGTTTTGGGGTTGTCAACAAAAGCCTTTACCAATGGCAGATGTTCCCCTGAAAAATCGGCCATCGCATTAATAAAATGAAGGTCCGTTGCCTTTTCCTTTAATACTGGATCTTTACCAACAATCTTGGCAATTTGACTCCAATTACCTTTTTGCTTATTGAACAGGGTAACAAATGCTTTACTATCATCTTTTGAAAGAAAAGATTTGAAAATTGTTAAGCGCGGATTTACTGGATTAGTGGCCATGATCTTTGATTTATTGGAAGCTTGATTTTTAATTCATTGTGCTGGGCACGTATGCCTCTTTGGTTATTTTTTGAGTACTTCTTTAGTAGTAGAAATTTTTAGTTTGCCAATTCCAAATTTAATTGCTTTTCATTAAAAGGATAGGTCTCCATAAATTCATAGGTTTTTTCAATTTTTTTGAACTTTTTTGACTTCCTCTCGGCAGATCTACTTTTTAGAATGGATTACTCCAAATAATTGCGCCCTCGCTCTATCCGATCGTTCAAATAGACAGGCCTGCAAAATTACTGTGATAATCTCCTTCTATTCTTTTCCCTTTTTCTTCGGAAAACCACCCTCCAAAAGTTTCATAGCGCTTTATCACTCAATAATTTTTTATTTTTCCAGCTTTTCTGGCTCGAATATTCGTTACTATAGCTATTATTATGGGAAATAAAGGCAATAAGGAGCGCGAAGAGTTCTATTATTTACTGGATTTCCATAATATCATTTTTTGATTACTGATTTCATTTTACCCGATTCATCTCCAATATTATTTTCCGAATTTTACCAATGGCATAAGCCCAATTGTGGCATTTAAAACTGCGCAACCCTTCTATTTTGGCACCGCATTCATGACAGTTCAAATCTG
The DNA here is from genome assembly GCA_038199845.1 of Flavobacteriales bacterium. Lineage (GTDB taxonomy): Bacteria > Bacteroidota > Bacteroidia > Flavobacteriales > Flavobacteriaceae > Leeuwenhoekiella. The sequence goes on along the minus strand of JBBPYO010000524.1, from coordinate 16,992 downwards.
CGATGGCTCGTGGTGCCTCGGTATTCACATATTTTTGTTCGCCCAAAATAACCTTGGCTATCATCGCGCCCCGATGTACTTCTTTTATTGCGGAAGTCACAATGTCCAGCCAATTTATTTCCCGGTCACATTGGATACACGTTTTCTGGTCGCCGCTGACCCAAAGGGGTGCGCCGATGGTTTTTGCCGGCATGCCCAGCAATTTTTCTATCTGTCTTACATCCTCATCAATGGTAACCCACTTGTGTTTGCCAGGTAGGGAAGAGGGCGCTTCATATACCATTTTAAATACTTCATCACTTACCGGAAAGGTTTGTTGTTTGCGAGGTAAAGAGTTGTTATCTGTTTTCATATAATTGGTTATTCATTTATAAAATAATTGACAGCTATCAAAAGAATGATTATTGATCGTTATCTAGTTAATGCGGAAACGTGCCAAGTTCTAAAGACATTCCAATTCTTTGAAGTGCCATATCAGCACCCTCAGGTCCATATATTTCCAATATTTCCGTTATCTTATCAAAATATCTATTGGTATGAACAACATCATGACTTGTCAAGGATTCATTCAATATATTTTCACTCGTTACTCTGCTTGTTCGGGGCAACCAAACCCCATTGGCTGCATTATCAACACCTATTCCGGCTTCTTCCAGAATTTCTCTGGCCCTTGCAGCTCTTGGGTCGCTCCAAGGTACAATGTGATGTGGTTCATGAATTGAAGATGGGCGAGGTAAACCTACACCTTCTAAGCTATCGGCCAGAGCTTCAGGATGTGTTCTTGATCCAACTGCAACTGGTGCGTTCGGGTCGTCAACAACGGAATGAGTTCCTTCAGGAAGTTCATCTTCATTACGCCTACCTCCACGGTTACCGCTACCTCCATAGCCATCGCCTCCACTCATCATCATATGGTTTATTCCAGATCCTGCAACAATTTGTGTTACTGGAACTGGAACTGTTCCTGCTGCTGGAATTAATTGAGGTACAAGAATGCCTTCAGGGGTACTGGCCATTGCAAAGGAGGGTGGTTTTGGTATGGTGGGTGGTGCACCTCCCATTAATCCTTTAGCTCCAAGTGCTGTGGCCAATACCTCCACAGGCAATCTTCCCAGAGCTCTCGAACGCTCTCTTTCTGTTGGGGCATGTTGGACCTGATCAACAGTTTGGCTTACCCCGTGAACCCCATAAGCTGTACCTACTGCCGTTACGGTTGTTACGACCGCAGCCTCACTAACAGCAACTCCAGTTACGGCGGTCGCCGTAGCTGCCGTGTAGGTAACAGCTGCTGCAAGGGCCGGTGCAGCCACTGTAGCTATTACAACTACAGCTGCAACTACAACTACCGCCCCTACAAATCCAATTGCGACATCTCCCCAATCATATTTTCCATTGAGGTCGACATTTCCTATCGGATTGGCACTACAATATAGATACACGTTAATTCCTCCACCAATCCCAATCGGATCCGCACTTAACCACCGACCCAGCCACGGAATATAATACCGAGCTGAATGATAGGTAAGGCCTGTTTCTTCATCCCGTTCCATACCCGTATACCGGTACCTTTTCGACGCCGCCTTTATACTCGCGTTTTTTGCCTGGTAAGCGGTAGTCCCATAGGGGTGGTATTCTTCATAACTAATTACCGCAGCGTTTTCATCCAATTCAAGGTTTACGCTGCCCAGATGATTTGCAATCTGATAGCGGACGGTTACCAAAGGTGTGGTTCGGCCGGCGGGAATGCCCAAAACTTTTCTTGGCTCGGTTTCCGTATCGACCATTGCTATTCGCTTTTTGTCAACCATGACGTGCAGCGTCTCCCGCTCCAGTCCATTTACGTGGCGGTACACCTCATAATTGGCAAAGTATATCCGCTCATCTTTTACCAAAGGTGCAACCCCAGCTCCTGAAGCGGAAGCACTGTTTTCAGTTATTTTTCTTGCCCTTTGCCCACTGCCATCGTAGACATAGTAGGTTGTTTCTGGGGTTCCCGCATTCAAAATTTGTTTAGAAGATGCCCGCAATTCTTCCTTGAATGTCCAGACCATGGTTGATAAGTGAGGCATTTTGGTTATATAACCATGCTGCGCGTGGTGTGGGTATTGGTAGGTTGTGCTACCTATGGAGGTTGTTATTAGGCGGTTATTTTTGCTTTCGTAGTTGTAATCCCGCGCCCAGGAACCATTGGCGCCAGCCTCGTGCCTCATTTGCTGAATATTGCCAACGGCATCATAATGATAGTGCTGTGTATAAAGCCTCATAGCCATTGAGTCGCCATTATTGTGCGAAAATATATAACCCGCATCTTTCCAATTATCGTCAGCGTCAAAATTCGGTGTGTTGGTATTTTGCTCCCTGCCATTGGCTGCTATCAGGCGGTACAAGGCATCATATTGATATTCATTCCTACCCGTTATTTTTTGGTTGTTAAAAAACACAACGGGAATGGCCTTGTCTTCAATCTGGGTGATATTTCCGGTCGGATCGTAGTTATATTTAAAGTCTTGAATCCCTACGTTCCCAGAAGTAGGTGTCATTGTTTTTAAATTAGTTAATCTAAAAGTTAGGGGGTCATAATCGTATTTAGTAGTCGCATCATTGCCATACTGTATTATGCTACGCTGTCCTTTGGCATCATAATCAATATTTTTGACATAAGCCGTTTGGGTATTGCCTTTCTGTAATATGACTTTTTCTAATAAACCGGCGGGGTTAAAGACAAGAATCGATATCTTATTATCAGGGGTCGTTCGTCTTACTGCTCGGTTTAAGGCATCGTATTCAGTTTTTGTGGGAAAAGTGTATTTAGCCCCATCCAGCAGGGAATCTGGATCTGTAACATCCCAATGAGGGGTGTTTTTGTAGTCTTTAGCAAAAGTGCGGCTTCCATCAATCAAATTGCCCTTGAAATCATAACGCTGCGAGTTCACTTTTCCTGCTGTATCATAAACTACAACCGCTTTTCCCCTGAGGTTATTGATTTTGGGATCGGGAAGGCTTTCGCCATACACTATCTTTTCATAACAGTGGTTTAAATGGGTTTGGCCGTCTCCACCGTAGACGTATTTTTTCAATGGTCGGTGCAGCGCATCGTAATTAAAAGAAAATTCATGTTGGCGTTCGTCCCATATTTTAACAGGATGGCCCAAAGCATTATTGAGCATCCAGCGCCTACCTGCATCCATACTGGTTTGTGCAACGCGGTTGCCAAGCATATCATATCGGTAGGACATTACCATATTGCCCCGGGCATCGGTAATATTCAACGCATTGCCTTCAATATCCAGTTCAGAGGCGGTGTAATAGAATTCTTCTTTACTATTGTCCTGAGCGTCTTTCCAACGGTTATGGTCAATTCCCAAAGTGGGTCTTCCCAAGGTATCGGTCACTAGGCAGGAAGGCGTATTGTAATGAACCTCCGATTTTTGGGCCGCCTTTTTTTCAGGATGATTGTCCGCCAAAGCGATCCGTTCTTTATACCAAGCGCTGTCCTTCACCGTATCGTTCGGATCGTAGCTAAATTGTTTCCACGCATCAAATTCTACTTTGATAAAGGTGCCGTTGGGAAATTCTGTCTTTACACTGCGCCCTGCGCCGTCATAATAAATAATTGGCGAAACGCCCTGTTCTACCCAGGCCGGGTCTCTTTCATAGGCGGGAGTGGTAGAAAAATAGGGTTCGTATTGTTTGATCGGATTCCCCTTATTGTTCAAAACAGTGCGGCCATTGCCCACCCATCGTAATTGATTGCCCGTATTTATTTCGGTTCCATCAGGCGACTTAACAATGCCCGATTCTGCCTGCACTTTTTTCAATGCTACTTTGCCCAGGCCGTCGCTATATTCAAAACCGATCTGTAACGGACTGTTATTTGGGTTCTGTTTTGTATGTTGCTCGCGTGCAATGCTGACTACTACGGTGGGTTGTTGAGAAAAATCGTAGACCATCCGCGCACTCGCATTCCCCAAAAGATCCCGAGCCAATTGCTGTAATGCTGTATAATTACAAATTTGCGGGGCAATGGTATTCGCCATATTGAAAAAATCAATGATATTCTGTGCCTCTGTCCCTTCCGTATATTCCGTATAACCGGTGAGACTATCCCCTTCTGCACCCTGCAAGGTGTTGTTGGACGCTTTGCCCTCTACCGAAACTGCTTTGACCAACCCCAGCTCATCCATGATGACCGAAGAAATATTATCATTCATATCCCGCATAATATCCGGTGAAAGACTGCGATAATTAAAATGGAGTGCCCTGGATTCGTTCCCTATCGCATCGAGACTTCGCTGCATAAATAGGTAAAATGGGTCGTAAAAAACTTCCGTGATACTGTCAAAAGGATCCGTATAACCTACCGGAACAAAAAAATGCTCTTTAACATCCGCCAAACTCTCTCCGGTTCTGCGATAATGTACCGTACCAGATTGTATCCACCAATTGGTGTTGTCCTGTAAAAATTTACCCTCCAGCATATCCGTCTCCGTTACTTCAAATTGGGCAGAAAACGGGCTGGGCGTAAAAATGTCATTGATCAGACTTGGTGTATAGGCCAGTTGGTATGTTTCAAATGGAATGGCGTATACCTCCAGTCGTCCGTCTGGTAAGGAGGTGCTCAGATCGGCATTATAGAACTTTGTTTTAACATGTTCTATAAGGCGTTTTTGCGTTCCAATAGTTGCTTTATGCTGGTATTCAATCTCTGGAATGTCTTTAATCTTTCCTTTAAACTCAGCTATGGTAAAAATAGATTTGGTCGGTGTGATACTGGTCAGTTCAAAAGTTTTGGTCGCCCAAACCTTTCGTAAATAATAATTTTCTGGAGCTATGATATCATTGGTTACGGCATTTTCGGTAAAAGAAATCCACTGTTTTTTCTGACCCTTCCGGGCAGCTTCTTTTGCTTTTCTGGCGGCCAGGTTGTCCGTAGGGACATCTGTTAAAATAAGTTCATCTTTTAATCGTGGATAAACGATGGAAACGGCTTCCAGTATATTGCCCATTTCATCCATTTCAATGGTCAGGTTATGGGCAATCCGGGGATCTTCAGGATCGCGCTCATAGGTATAATTAATGGCTTCGCTTTCTTTGACCAGAAAGACTGAAAAACGGTTCTGATACCGTTGCTGCAAAAGTTGTATCTCACAATTATGGGTAGCTACAGTATAGGGGATCACTTCCTCTTTGTGAACCTTATCCTGAAACTGTATGAAGCCAGGGTCTGTTTCCGAATAATTTTTTGCCTGCTTTTCATCTGTAATGCGTTTTTCGGAAGCCAGACCAAATATTTCTTTTCGCAATAGCATCCCTTTACAGGATCGCAGGGCTTCACGCCATTCTTCCTCACTTAAGGAATCGATATCAAAATCAACCAGATTATCTGCGGCCAAAAGAACGGCATCGGGCAGTTCAAATTCAATAGTGTCTGTGGTAAAACCTTTTCGTTTAAATACTTTCTGCCAATATTCCTCTTTAAACAGGGTTAAGAAATACTTTTTATCCTCAAAAGAACCCGTATGAAACCATGTTTTCGTCAACACCGGAGGTTGGTGGTGCTCGGCGGGAACTGCATTACTTGCCCCAGTTTTTTCAAAAACGTCGAAATATTCAGTATCTACTTGATCTACCCGGCCGAATCCCCGGAATTCCCTTTCGGCATGGTCATAAAAGCCATGGTGATAAGAGTATTCACTGGTAAAGCGCACATTGGTGACAGCCTCAATTACAATGGACTTGGACACGCATTGAACGGGAAATGCCAGTTTGGTTATCCAAGGCACTCCATTTAATTTATCCTGCAGGTAAAACGAGGTAGAACTTTTATACTCAACTTCCGTTTTCTTCCCGAACCCGTTTTCGTAAAAACGCATAATATGGGGTTTTCTACCTCCCATTAAGTCTATATATCGCATTGGGGCAGATCGATACGCCGGCATCTCAGAGGACCAGACGATACAGGCAGTACCATTGCCCAATAAGTCTGTTACAGTTACTTTATTAGGCTGCTCGGTCGAAAAAAATGGTTCAATGTCGGTGGCGTCGCTCCACGCATTCCCACTAAAATTTAAGTAGGCTTTAAATTCATTTTTCCCTAAATAGATAATATCAGTGGCGCCGGTACCACTGATATCTGCCAACTGAATATAAGACGGATTGAATAATTCTGCGGTGTCAAACATAGGTGCATTGTCCATGGTCACTTTAGCGGAAAATCGACCATACCCTAAATTGGCCCAATAGCAAATTTCCGAATTTCGGATACGAACGATATCCGTCAGGCCGTCTCCGGACATATCTGCAAGAAATATGCGTTGTTCCAGATCGGAAAAAACAAGGGAAACGCCCTGTTCTTCATCATAGGGCTTGGTGGCCAATTCAGGGGAATCATACCCGATTTTTCCTTCATTTTCCCACCACCAAAATGCGCCAAGATCAGAGAGTATTACTTCGGGCTTTCCATCCCCATTTAAATCCATCATACGAACGTTCGGGTCTCTGAAGTCTATATTTAGGGTTTTTAAAAATGCCCTGAAGGGCTGCCATTTCCCATCATCGGTCATTTCGAAATAACCTTGTAAACCAGGGGTGGTCACTACCAATTGCTTTTCGCCATTCGCTTCCAAATCCTGTAATTGTAGGACACCATTGGACAACCCCATAAAGGAAGGTTTGGGAATAATGGATTTTGCTGGGGAAAAATGGACATTGCCCTTGTCATCTGCACCAAAATTGGACTTATAATACCAGCCATGAGCCTGTTCGGTCAGAATTCCGCTGATTCCTTCATTATATAAATCAACCCATTGGTAGTTGCCGGATAGGCCTGTTGGTGCATGCATTAAATTTTCTGTAGTAACCGTTTTTACTTCTGTATTCCACTTTAACCATTGATAATCAAAAGTCATTTTTGGAAGGGCTTTGGAAGCATAACCATTATTACGCCAGACATATCCGTTTTGAGTAATACTGGTCAGGTAGGTCAATTCAGAAGGACGATTACTTTCTGCCTTTTGCTGGTTCGAAAGCGTATAATCAAAATTCATAGACCTTACCAAAGTGGGCATTCCATTATTTAAATCAGGAAACGTATGATACATCAAAATCCGCTGACAAAGTCTATAGGTACGCATTTCAAAACAAGCCCTATAAGAGGAAAATGGGTCTTTTCGGGCTAGCCATTGTCCATTATCGATTGGGTTTGGGCTATTCTTGGTATGCTCCCCATAATCTAGTACCAATTCAAAAAAATAGGTTGGGTTAACTGGCAATTGCGCCTCATATGGTCTCGTTTCATCTATATAGTAGGCATCTTGATTACCATATTTTATACGTTTTAAATGCATATTAACATAGGGAGCTTTAAAGTTGAAGCGATTCTTCTCCTGCACTTCATTGGCAACACCTGCCAAATCTTCTGGCTTGTACTCGTACCAAACCCAAGAACCTTTGTTATCAAAGGAAAATTCTGGCAGCCATTTAAATATTTTGGAGGAATCGGTAGGATCTGCAATTCGGTATGAATTGCTGTACCCATAAAAAGTGGTAATATTGCCATTGGAGGTGACCCGCCAGTAAAAGCCTTTATCCGGGTGATGAATCCGTTCTATCCGCGAAAAAGCCCCTTCAATTCGTGGGCGATATTGCCGGATTGTGCAGTGCCCTGACTCTATCTGTCTTGGAACCCATTTCCCTTCCTGATAATCCAAATAGGGCACCAGCTCTTCCACTCCCGAAAACATAAAACTGTCTTCTGCGATTATACCAGTTGTATCATTGGAATCACGATAGCGAGGTAATTTTTTATCAGTGCCGCGTTGAATAGCTGGCAAATCTATATTCCAACCAATGCCCAACAGGCCATTACCTATCCCCGAATTGTATGACAATAACAACTGGGGGGTAAATCCATTGCGGTTAGGGGAAATTGGTAATGGTATGGAGAACGATGAAGTACCATCTACGGGATTGACCTGAAATTTCTCGTCAATACCTTTTAATGCCCCGCCCCCTTTTGGCAAAGTAATGGAAGGCACCTCAATCGCATTGGATTTGGTTTTACCGCCCTCTGTATTCAAGAGCGGAGAAGATGTGGCGCTATTTAATTTTGCTTCCATCCATCAATAATTATATAAAGGTGATAAAGAAGTAGTTAAAACATCTTTTCTTTCTCTCAGAAATCTTTTCTATTATTCTAGGCCAAGCCTATCTTTTGCTTTCTTATTATAGCACTACACTAACACTTAGAAGAGTGGGATTATTTTATAAATTGACCAATTCTCCTAATTTGAAATTTGATACTTACTTTAAAAACAGCTCCTTTTTTAACCCTTTTCTAACCCAATTCACTAGTAGTATTAGAAAAGACAATTAAGGGTTAGCTTCAGTTATAACATTCGCCATATAGTAATCTTTCCCTGACAAGCTGATTGCGTAATCTAATCTCGATATTTCTTTTAGAGCTTGTTTAAAGTAAATTCAAATTGATTTTAAGGGTTTGTGGTTCTGGCTAAGTATCAAAATGATGAATATCGAGATATTCAGCAATTTTTAGACAACGCTATGGTTTATAAAACATTATAATTCAGAAGGGAGTCAGTTTAAGCAAGCTCTTAGATATTAATATAATACTTGATTTCATAAATTTATTTTGCTTATGCTAAATTTACAGACTCTACTCATCTAAAAAATAGTACAAAAGCGACATATTACGCAATCATAAAAAACATTCTTAAAAGTTTTAAATCGGACTGAATTTTTGATATCCTTTTTCCGTTGGCTGCCCAGAAGAAAGCAGTTAAACATTTTTTGCTTTAAAGGATTTTTTTAAAAGTTTATGATTTTTGGTGAAAATCAGATATAATTGAAGAATAGGTAGTTAATATAGTAAAAACACTACAAGATCTGTTTAAATTAAGATGAGGACTAAAAACCTTTCCAACAAAAAAATCCCACCGAATACCGATGGGATTTACTTAAATACTATTTAAATCGTGTTCTAAACCAGCATCAATATAGGATTTTCTATATACATTTTTAATGTCTGTAAAAACTGTGCTCCGGTCGCTCCATCTACGGTACGGTGATCGCAGGTAAGCGCAAGCGCCATCGTGTTGCCCACTACCAACTTCCCTTCTTTTACAACAGGCTTTTCAACAATTGTACCTATGGAGAGAATAGCTGAGTTAGGCTGATTAATAATAGAAGTGAAACTGGTAATTCCAAACATCCCAAGGTTAGATACCGTAAAGGTGCTTCCTTGCATTTCTTCTGGTTTCAGTTTTTTATTTTTTGCTTTACCGGCAAGTTCCTTAACCTCAGCGTTGATTTGCTGCAGGGTTTTTTCATTTGCGAATTTTACTACAGGAACCACAAGACCATCAGGAACGGCCACTGCAACGCCCATATGAACGTGATGATTGAGACGCATTTTATCGTCAAACCACTGTGAGTTTACCTGTGGATGTTGTTTTAGAGAAAGCGCAACTGCCTTGATCAACATATCGTTGTAAGATATTTTAGTATCTGGCAATTGATTGAACTGACCCCGGAAAGCAATCGCGTTATCCATGTCAAACTCTACATTGAGCGTGTAATCTGGTGCGCCGAACTTTGATTTGCTCAAAGCTTTTGCAATTGCCTTACGCATTTGTGAGTTTTCAACCTCCTCAAAATCCTCTTCACCAGTCGCTACAAATTGCTGAACTTCTGTTCCAGTTGAGATGACAGGCGTATAATTTTCAACATCTTTGCGTACTACACGTCCATTATCACCAGAACCTTTTACTTTGTTGAGGTCAATGCCCTTATCTTCTGCCATTTTTTTGGCCAAAGGCGAAGCAAAAATACGACCATCATTTGTTGAGGATGCATTATTAGCGCCTCCATAAGATACATCAGTGTCTTTGTTCTTGAGATCGTCCTTGTATTTTTCGTCTTTCGCTTCTTTTTTCTGCGTCTCTTTACTAGCGTCTTCTTTTTTACTTTCCTTCTCTTTGGAATCTTGCTTCTTGTTTTCTTTTGTCTCTTTTTCGGCAGGTTTAGATTTTTTCGTGTCAGCCGACTTCTTAGAACTTCCAGATTTTCCACCTGAAATAATTCCAGAAATATCAGTTCCTTCTGGCCCAATGATTGCAAGTAGTGAATCCACTTTTGCAGTCTCTCCTTCTTGAATTCCTATATGAAGCAGCGTGCCGGCGTAGAAGGATTCAAATTCCATTGTGGCTTTATCGGTTTCGATTTCTGCCAGAATATCACCTTCTGCTACCTTATCACCTTTTTTCTTGAGCCATGCAGCAACAGTCCCTTCTTCCATTGTATCGCTCAGTCGAGGCATGTTGACGACTTCCACATCATCAGGAATTTCTCCCGAGGCTTTTCCGTCGTTCTCATCTTCCTCTTCTTCGGCATTTTCGTCGTCTCCTTCATCTTCATCAGAGTCACTCTCATCTTCGTTCTCCTCATTTTCATCAGAATCACTCTCCTCCTCATTTTCATCAGAATCACTCTCCTCCTCATTTTCATCAGAATCCACTTCATCTGAATCTTCTTCAGGAATCTCCTCTTCATCAGAATCACCCCCCTCTTCAGCATCACCACCGTCTATAAGACTGGAAATATCCTCACCTTCTTCACCAATAATGGCCAGAAGTTTGTCAACTTTAGCGGTTTCACCTTCCTGAATACCTATATACAGAAGCGTGCCCTCCGAAAAGGATTCAAACTCCATAGTGGCTTTATCAGTCTCTATTTCTGCCAGGATATCGCCTTCTTCCACTTTGTCCCCTTTTTTCTTGAGCCATGAAGCGACAGTTCCTTCTTCCATCGTGTCACTCAATCGGGGCATTTTAATTACTTCTGCCATATCTATACTGGTTTATGTTGTAAAAATGGATAATCTTCTTGTTCATATACCATATCGTACATCTGTTGTTTTTCAGGATAATCGCTTTCATCTGCGAATTTCTCGCATTCTAAAACACGTTTTTTCACCTTTTTATCTATCGCTTTTAGATCCTCTTCGGTAGCAAATTTTTCCTTTAGGATAATATCCTTGATTTGGGTAATAGGATCGATTTTCTGATATTCCTTCACCTCATCTTTGGTACGGTATTTCTGCGCGTCACTCATGGAGTGTCCACGATATCTATATGTTTTCATCTCTAAAAAGGTAGGACCGTCTCCACGTCTTGCCCGTTCTATTGCTTCATCAAGTGCCTCTGCTACTGCTATGGGATTCATGGCATCTACTGGTCCACAAGGCATTTCATAGCCTAGGCCAAGTTTCCAGATATCCTCATGATTTGCGGTACGCTTCACCGAAGTACCCATTGCATAACCGTTATTTTCAACACAAAATACAACTGGTAACTTCCAGTTCATTGCCATATTAAAGGTTTCGTGCAACGAACCTTGACGCGCTGCTCCATCACCAAAAAAGGTTAATGTAACCGCATCCCTTTTAAAATATTTATCTGCAAAAGCAAGTCCGGCACCTAAAGGAATCTGACCGCCCACGATACCGTGACCGCCATAAAACCGATGTTCTTTGGAAAAAATGTGCATAGAACCACCCATTCCCATAGAAGTACCTGTCTTTTTACCATAAAGCTCTGCCATTACACGTTTGGGATCTACACCCATACCTATAGGTTGCACGTGGTTACGGTAGGCAGTGATCATTCTGTCTTTGGTAAGATCCATAGCATGCAGCGCACCGGCAAGTACTGCTTCTTGACCGTTGTAAAGATGTAGAAAGCCTCTTACTTTTTGCTGAATATAGACTTGTGCCAATTTATCTTCAAACTTGCGCCAGAAGTACATTTGCTCGTACCAGTCCAGATAAACTTCTTCTGTTATTTGTTTCATTATAAAATATTATGAGAATTGAATTCGGAAGTTAAAGAAGCCCGAACCTAAACTGATTTTCCATTTAAAGAAAAAATTACCGCATATACATCCGCAAAGCGAATTTTTACAACGGATAACAAAAATAATATATTAAAGGACAAACCTGAAACCCTTTATCGTAAAATTATAAAATGCAGTTTTTAAGGAACTTTTCAGAAAAACAGCCTAAAAATGACTGAAAACGCCCAAAAACTACCGAAATACAGCTAAAATCACCTCAAATTCATAGATAATCCTGCGTAAAAACCAAGGGAAGCAGATTTTCTAAAGATTCACTTTTAAAAACCTGCCCAGAGTCGCCCATAAAATAGAGCGCAATAGGTCGTTCTTGCTTGACTTCATATTCCGCAATAGCCTGCCGGCACGCTCCGCATGGCGGTACTGGTTTGGTCATTCCCTTCTTGAATGCTTTAGCTGAAATTGCCATTGTTTTTATACCGATTTGAGGATATTTTGCGCCGGCATAATAAATAGCGGTTCGTTCTGCACACAATCCGGAAGGATACGCCGCGTTTTCCTGATTGCTCCCGGTGATAATCTCACCATTATCCATCAATATTGCCGCCCCCACATAAAAATTAGAATAAGGTGCATACGCATTATCCCTAGCTTCAAAAGCGCTGTGCATTAATTGTTGAACGTCTTCGGGAAGTTCTTCTACCGTTTCATAAACAGATAAGGTCGTGGCAATCTCAATTTTTTTCATCAGTAGATTTAATACTCGGTATATTCGTTGCCAAACCCAAAGGTTATCCCGAAACGAAGTGTATTTTCAAGCGGGTTTCGCACGCTTGACGTAGAAAATAAATAAGACACGTCAATGTCTATGGTTGTATACTTGAAGCCCAGACCCAAGGTGGCGAACTTTCGTGAACCTTTAAGATCACTTTCATTAAAGTAACCTGTGCGCAAACTAAAAGCGTCATCATATACATATTCTGCGCCAAGCGACCAGGTAACTTCTTTGATTTCTTCACTGAAACCATCTGGAGCATCTCCAAATGATTGAAAAATACCACTGAAGAATCCTATATCTTGATATTCCCGAGCGTCTTCTGCATCAATGCGTCCATCACCGTTGAAATCTTGTGGGGAAGGAACCAATAATTTATTCAACTCCAGACCTACACTTACGGTATTGTAAGGGTCTAAAATGAAGTCAAAACCGGCGCCCAATTTCATATTTGTAGGGATAAAGTTTTCCTGACCGGCATCATCATATTTAATTTTGGGACCAATGTTTGAAATATTGAAACCACCTTTCCAACGGCCATAAAAATCACTTACCGGGACTTCTTCAGATTGATAATATCCTGCGATATCCACACCAAAAGATCCCGCCGCACTTGCATCATCACTATCTACCTGCAATTTAAGATCACTGCGCAAGTAGCGCCCGGCAACCGCCAGAGAAAAACGTTCACTTAATTTCAAGGCATATGAAACATCAAGGGTGAATTCATTTGGCTTTAATATAAGCCCCAATTCGTCAGGATTTTGACGTGCCTCAATCTCACCCAGGCTAAAATATCTAAAACTCGCGCCTATTGCACTACGCTCATCTACTCTATTATAATATGTAACCTGGCCCAGGAAAATATCGTTGACCAGTTGGCTCAAATACGGAGTATAGTTTACACCTATTCCCTGCTGGCGCTCAATAAAAGCATATTTAGCCGGATTCCATTGCTGGGAATAGGCATCTGCGCCCGTTGCAACTCCTTGATCACCCATACCTGCGGCACGTGCATCTGCAGCTATCATCAAGAAGGGAACACCAGTGGTAATAACTCGACTGCCTTCAATTTCTTGAGCATTAGAAGGCTTAATTCCAAATATACCGATAACGGCCAGTAGTAATAGTGATTTTTTCATGCGTGGTAAATGATTTTTGACAAATATAAATTTTAAGAACAATTAATGATTACAGGATAACAAGTTTCTCAAATTTTTCGACCTTTTTATTGGTTAACGTAGATTTAACGGTAATCTTATAAACATATACACCTTTCCCTATTCTATCACCAAAATCATCACGGCCATCCCAAGTGATTTCCCGTGATAAAAATCCGGTGGTCGTGATATTCCTATTTATGGTTTTGACGACTTTCCCACTTATGGTAAATATCTGAACTTGTACATCAAGCGGTTCGTACGGGCGGTTATGGTTAAACCAAAACTCCGTATAATTCACAAAGGGATTGGGATAATTCAATACATTTTCAAGCTGAATGTCGTCGTCACCAGCAACCACAAACTGCAGGTCTGCGGTAGATGAATTATTATAGGTATCCCAGGCTTTCACAGTTACGGTATGTATTCCCGGTTCTAGATCCCGAAGTTTCCGAAGTGCTTTCCCCAAGTTAAAATTATCAACATCGCTCTCATAAAAATCGTTCAGCACAATGGGTTCGGTCTCGTTCCCATCAATAATGGCGACCAGATCGTGCCCTATTCCGCTGGCGGTATTTATACCATTGAGATCTTCAAGTTTGACCAGTAAAAAAGGTGACGTATTGGTAATTCCACCATTTACAAAGCTCTCATCGTTCATATATAAGCTTATGAGCGGGCCGGTATCATCTTCTGGCGCATCTTCGTTAAGACCACCCACCACAATCTGCTGGTTGGCACCGGTCTGATCTTCCAGTTGGCCGTCCCGCTTCGCATAAAAACTCACTCGGCCATTACCCACTGGAATAAGCGCATCCTTTGGCACAACAAAATCAAAATCAAAACTCCCATTTTCTATAGTCGCTTGACCGCGATATAAAATTGTTCCCAGAGTTTTAAAATCGAGGATCAAAAGATTTCCACTGGAACCACGCGTACCGTCGTTACCCAATGTTTGCCGGTCTATATATTTGTCATAAACCGTGGCCGATAAAGTGCCGTTATAATTAGGAATGCGCTGGCCACCGGCGTTTATCACCTCGCCACCCAGTTTTATTTTACTTAATGCTTTCAGCGTATCTAACGACTGACTTATGGGTTTGTCGTTTATCGTGGTCAGCCGAATACTGGGAGCAGGAAAAGCAAGTTTCATTGCAGGATCACCGATATAAAATATGACCCTTCTTTTTGAATCATTGATCTTGTTTTTGGTCTCCCGAAGATTTTCGGCTACACTTCGGGTATTATCTGTACCGAAAGAAAATAGGTTTTCGGCAAGCGATTCATTAAAATTAACGCCCAGCCTTACCGAAATCTGGCGTGTAGTGGCCACCAGTCCCACCGCTCCGCCGTCAGCATTCCAAAACAATTCTTCACCGGCAGCGGGACGTGTGGGATTATCAAAACGAGTGAATTCACAAGTTACTGTTACGATTACCGGCAGTTTTTCGCCATTATTGAGCGCCTGTGAGTTTGCCCGTGTAAAGATAAATTCCGAAGCAAGAGCATCTTCACCGCCGTGGCCAAGATACGTGAGCACAAGCGTACCAACCTCAAGTGCATCTGAAATGGCATCGTTTACTTCGGGATAGCGGTCTCCACCAGCGGAAGATTGTTGTTGATAACTATCGCTATGGATTTTTATAACGTTCACAAATGGTTTTTCTCGCTGTATATCGTCGCCCAGCGCATCCAGCGTACTTTCCAGTTCACTAAATTCCCAGTCCACATCCACATCATCAGAAACAAGTACAAAATTGTTCCGCCAGCGGCCGTAAGATTCGTCAAGATCGTAGTTGATGATTTTCCCGACCACTTGATTTGCAAGTTGCGGTGTGTCTGCAATAATCCTGCCCACCGCCAGATCAAGACGGTCACGGCCACCGCTGCCTATAGGACTGCCGTCTTCAATTATACCTTCAAAAGGATCAAGAGAACCAAAATAATCATCGCTCATATAACTCGTGGACTGCGAGAAGCTATTATAGGTATTAAAAGTGGGAACGATATTATTATTGCCTGGCAAGCGGTTTTTATAATCTATGGACGCATCTCCAAAAAGACACAGATATTTTAATCGGGCGGCGTCTGAGGAAGCATTCTCATAGACGTAGCGCACAAAATTCCGGATTGCGCCTATATCTGCGTGACCAGAACTGAACTCGTTGTAAATCTCTTCTATAGTGACCACTTTTACATTCAATCCCCTAAAGTCGCGGTTGTGTTGCGCGAGTCTTTCCGCCTGCGGCCGGAGCAAATCACTGGTGATCATGAGATAATCTATATCCTGGAAACCGCCGCTTCCGTTAAAAATCGTTCCTTTTAGATTCTGGTTGGTAAGACGCGTGTTTCCATTTTCGCGCAGCGGAGTATAAAAATCATCGGAATTTATGGCAACAAATTTCCGGAGCGTTCCCAAAGATGATTTAAAGCTAAAAACAGCCGATTTATCAGTATTTTCGACCGTTTTTATGGCAAAAAGGTCGGTTATTTCCCATATTTCTGAAAATTGGGTGGCATCTTGAATGCTATATTCGGCAACGCCGGAAGTATTTGCAGTGTTGTTTTTCTGAAAAGCAAGCTGACCTCCGGCGCCTCGGAGTTCGCGTTCTGCCTCTAACGCGATAAAATCGAGATACGCCTTGCTGGAAGGATTTCCTCCATTGGAATAGCTCAGATTTACGGTAACCGCCGGCGAGGAAACTGCCACTCCCGGGTTGCCCGCCGGATTATAGAAGGAATCGTAGGTTCTTCCTTGCGCTAAAACGGATTCACTTATAGGTGAAAAATTAAATGTGGTAAGGTTCTGGCCGTTAATGGTAACGGTCATATTTGTGGATGATTCTGATATTGCAGCAACATAAACGCGTGCTTTAATCGGCTTTCCGGGAACCAGATTCGGAAATTCAAAGCTAAAATCCTGTTCGTTCTCAAAATCAAAACGCTCACCAAACCATCGGCGTCCCAGACGCACCAGGTTTTCATTATCTTCCTCATGAAATTGATAATCGTCAAAAGTGGTAATTTGCTGTGTAGCCGCTCCCAGTGGTTGCTGTAAAGTAGTTACACGCTTGCCCGTGCTTCCACTTGCGGTAATAAAATAATAGGAACGATCGTCGTATGCATTGATATGAGTAAGGCTTTCTTCGGAAAAACCGCGCGTTCCCACACCGTAAAAGAGAATGTAAT
>JBBPYO010000523.1:0-6762 GCA_038199845.1 Flavobacteriales bacterium | reverse complement strand
TTTCTCACCATTAATCGTTTTCATTGGATTTTCACGCAGCTCTTTCATGATGTGATTGATTTCTTCTGCGCCAGAAATACCCTTTTTGACAAGTGAAACAAGTTTTTCCTTGTAAAAACCATGTTTAACATAAAGATCGATGAGCATTTTATAAAACGACGTATCATTTGCTTTTGCCCAGGTCACGATCTCGCAGGCAAGAAGCGTAGCGGTTACCGCATCCTTATCCCGAACAAAATCGCCCACCATATAGCCAAAACTTTCCTCGCCACCACCTATAAATTGCTCCTCGGGAAAATCCTTTATCATCTTGGCGATCCATTTAAATCCGGTAAGACCAAGTTTGCACTCTACACCATAAGACGGTGCAAGTACTTCCATCATAGGCGTTGAAACAACCGTAGAAGCGATGAACTCATTTCCCTTTGGCGTATTGTGGTCCATGTATTTTTTCAAAAGGAAATCTGTCATCACCAGCATGGTCTGGTTGCCGTTAAGCAGCAACATCTCATCGTTGTTATCGCGCACTGCAATACCCAGACGGTCGCCATCGGGATCTGTGCCTATGACAATATCCGCATGTTTTTCTTCAGCAAGATCCATTGCCATTTTAAGCGCTTCGGGTTCTTCTGGATTGGGAGATTTTACGGTGGGAAAGTTTCCATCTGGCGCCATTTGTTCCTTAACCATATGCACTTTTTTGTAACCGGCGCGATCAAGTACTTCGGGAATTAGCGTTATAGAGGTACCGTGCAAGGGTGTAAAAACAATAGTAGTTTTGTTTCTATATTCGTTAAGATCAGAAAAACTTCCATTTTTCAGCGAAGCTTTGATGAAAGCGTCATCGATTTTCTCATCTATAGTCTGTATCATTTCTGGTTTTGCTTCAAAATTAATTTCTGAATATTCCAGATTTTCGATCAGTCCCACAATTTCATCATCTTGCGGCGGTACCAGTTGGCCACCGTCTTGCCAGTACACTTTATAACCGTTATATTCGGGGGGATTGTGACTGGCGGTAAGAACTATACCACATTGGCAATTCAACTGCCTGACCGCAAAACTGAGTTCTGGGGTAGGGCGGAGGTCCGAAAAAATGTAGGCTACAATATCATTTGCCGAAAAAACATTTGCAACAATCTGCGCCAGTTCTTTGCTGTTATGCCTGCAGTCGTAAGCAATGGCCACTTTGATCTGATCATCTTCAAACGTCTGTTTTAGATAATTAGAAAGTCCCTGTGTGTTTTTCCCAAGGGTATATTTATTGATTCTATTGGTGCCCACACCCATGATGCCGCGCATTCCGCCAGTACCAAATTCCAGGTTTTTATAAAAAGCTTCTTGAAGCTCTTCGGGATCATTTTTTTGAAGATCCTTTATTTTTTCTTGCGTTTCTTTGTCAAAATCGTTCGTAAGCCAAGAATCGATTTTTTTCTGAGTTTCGGGTGTTATAGCATTCATAGTATCTTATTTATAGTTCAAAAATACGTTTTTTAAGAGAGTTCGGTCTGCTGTTTAAAGCCCTTTTTGGCGGTTATCAAATAGCGCTTTCTATCATTTTTAGAACGTAGAATGAGTTCGCCCAGAAAACCTGCAATAAATAATTGGACTCCTATAACCATACTGATCAGCGAGAGATAGAACTCAGCGCGCTGGGTTAATAGGCGACCAGTTGGATTGAAAAAGACTTTATCTATCCCAAGATATAGCGCAAAGCTAAAACCGATCAGGAACATGATACCGCCGAGGGTGCCAAAAAGGTGCATGGGCCGCTTGGCGAAATAAGTGATAAACCAAATAGTAAGTAAGTCGAGAAATCCTTTTATAAAGCGGTCTGCACCAAATTTTGTTTCTCCATATTTACGGGCCTGGTGCTTTACGGGTTTTTCAGTAATACGCGCAAAACCGGCATTTTTTGCCAAAAGTGGAATATACCGGTGCATTTCTCCCGAAACATCAATGTTTTTGACCACTTCATTTTTATAGGCTTTTAAGCCACAATTAAAATCATGCAATTGTAGTCCGCTGGTTTTTCGGGCGGCCGCATTGAATAATTTGGAAGGCATATTTTTTAGTAAAATGGAATC
The DNA here is from genome assembly GCA_038199845.1 of Flavobacteriales bacterium. Classification (GTDB taxonomy): domain Bacteria; phylum Bacteroidota; class Bacteroidia; order Flavobacteriales; family Flavobacteriaceae; genus Leeuwenhoekiella. The sequence goes on along the minus strand of JBBPYO010000523.1, from coordinate 4,675 downwards.
GTAGCGTTTTTTTTTCCATCCAGAAACCAGGTCGTAATTTTCATTCTGTATTAGCGCATAAAGTTCGGGGATTTCTTCTGGGCTGTCCTGTAAATCGGCATCCATAGTGATTACCACATCGCCCACTGCGGCTTCAAAACCGGCATGAAGCGCTTGACTTTTACCATAATTGCGGTTAAATTTTAATCCCTTCACCTCATGATGCACTTTTGCAAGTTCAGCGATTATCTCCCAGGAACCATCTGTACTGCCATCATCTATAAAGAGGATTTCATAGGAAAAACCATTGGCCTGCAAGGTAGTTGCAAGCCAATGATATAATTCTTTTAGTGATTCCCGCTCATTGAGCAGTGGGATAACTATAGAGAGTTGCATACTGATATTAAACGTTTGAAGGATCTTTTTTTCTAAACAAAAGGGCGGCGAAAAGACCCAACAAAAGCATTATTGCCAAAAAGATAAAATAACTTTGAGCCTGGCTTCCAATAGAAAAGTTATTATCTGCGTTTTGAGCTTGTAAAATAGCCTTGTCAATTTCGGTTTGTGGTGCATTAAAACGCTCCATAATACTTTGCATTTCGACTATGGACTGTTCCTTTATAATTTCTGCCGCACCAGGATCTATTAGATTAAAAAGAATAATGGTAAATAGGGTGCTTATTGCAAGACCTAAAGCTACAGTTATAGTATAAGATGTGAAAACCTCTTTAAAATTAGGAAAACCCATAATTTTCCGTGTGGCATAACAGGAAAAAATGGCAAACGCAAAAACAATTAATAAGTTTAGTAGGCCCACCCAAAAGTTAGCCAATAACCCAACATTGATAACGTAACAAACAGCGGCCACAACTATAAGTGACAGCCCCATATATAAACCGAAATTTAAAGCTTGCTTTCTTGCTTGTGTTTCCATAGTCTAAAAATTTTATATACTCAATAAGTACACAAAAATAGGAAAATGTTACTCCATAAGACATAGTATTTATAAGTTTGCTTTATTTAATTCAAAATCAATTTGAGAACCCAATTTTTATTTTTAAGTTTGCACCTCCAAAATTGAGCAGATTTTTTAAACAGAATATCATGAAAAAAGCCATTCACCCAGAAAATTATAGAATTGTAGCCTTTAAAGACATGTCTAACGACGAAGTGTTTTTATCAAAATCTACAGCAATTACGAAGGACACCATCGATATGGATGGTACCGAATATCCACTTATAAAGTTGGAAATTTCTAGAACTTCGCATCCATTTTATACTGGTAAATCAAATCTTGTAGATACCGCTGGTCGTATCGATAAGTTCAAGAACAAATACAAAAAATTCGCTAAGAAAGAAGAAAAAGAAGAACAAGAATAATATTTCTTAATGTTAGTAATTTTTACAAAAGCTTTTGGCGTACTGCCAAAGGCTTTTTTGCTTTTCTTTACTTTTTATATTTTTCCAATTTTTTTGAGTGAAAAATAAAGGATTAAAATCAGAAAATAGTCCCATTTTTGAGTGTTTTAGGCTGTTTTTGAAGCAATTTAGGCGTTTTCAAAATTGCTAAAACTGAAAAAGCGATGTGAATTATTATTTTCACATCACTTTTTAGTTTCACTTAATAAATTAGTGATCAATTCATTACTGTAGCAGGTTTTTTATAATCAAAAAGATTGAGCTCTTTAATAAGTTTGCCGGTATCTTCGGGTAACAATTTCTCCCAGCCTTCAACATTATTAGAAATCATGTGTAAAACTTCTCTTGAAAATATGGTAAGTATTTCAGGATCGTAATCCTGTATATCTACCACCCGGCCATTATACTTGAAGAATTTATAAAGCTCCTTCATCCGCGGATGTACTTTCAGGTTTTCACTTGTTGAAAATTCGCCTGTTTCGGGATCTTTCATAGGATAGAGATATACTCTAAGATCTTTAAAGAATAATTTGCCAAAAGCTTCTAGAATCCCTCCACTCAAATGCCTATAATACTGCTCATCAAAAATATCTACAAGATTATTTACACCCATCGCCAGAGCCATACGCTCTTTGGTATATCTACTAAAGTATTCCACAAGTTTATAATACTCTTGAAAGTTAGAAATCATAACAGTTTGCCCCAAACTGCAGAGAAATCGGGCGCGATCCATAAAATCTTCTTCATCAATCTCACCTTCAGCTCTGAGGTTAGATAATGTAATTTCGAAAATCACTTCCGTATTCTCTTCTCTAACGCGGTTTTCATTCAAAAACAGTTTAAGCGACTGCTCATACATATCCATATTTACCTTGGTGACGGGTCTAAAACTTCCGCGCAGCGCTAGGATATTTTTTTTGTATAAGATTTTTGCGGCAAGAATATTATTTCCGTCGGGACCAAACATTACGGCATCTGTAAAGCCGTTTTTCAACAGTTGAAGGCTCATCAAGCGATTATCAACTTTTTCAAACTGTGGCCCCTCAAAGTTGATCATGTCAATCTCGATCTGATCTTTATCTACATGATCGTATAGATAACGAAGCAATTTTTTAGGAGAATCATATTTATAGTAAGCTCCATAAATCAGGTTTACACCTAGACTTCCTAGTGTGAGTTGCTGCAACCGCGCATCATTCTCATGAAAGCGCACGTGAATTATAATTTCGTTGAAACCACCCTGCGGTTCTACCTGATATTTAATACCTACCCAACCATGACCTTTGTATTTTTTGGCAAAATCAATCGTTGCTACCGTATTTGCATAAGTAAAGTACATTTTATTGGGATGCTTCTCACGGGAAATCCTATTTTCTAAAAGTTCCGTTTCGTGGGCAAGCATCTTCTTTAAACGAGCCTCGGTCACGTATCGTCTATCATGCTCAATGCCATAAACCGCATCGCTAAAGTCCTTATCATAAGCAGACATTGCTTTGGCAATAGTTCCACTGGCACCACCAGCCCTAAAAAAATGGCGAACAGTTTCTTGTCCAGCTCCTATCTCTGCAAAAGTGCCGTAAACATTCTCATTCATATTGATGCGCAGGGCTTTATTCTGAAGAGAGGGAATATTTTCAAATTCCTGATCGCCGGCAATTGTGATGGGCATAGCTTTATTTTTTAGTTTATTTCCTTTCCGAAATACGCATCAAAGGTAATGAATCGGTCGTGCTTACGAAAAAATATGCCTATTTTTGTATCAAATTTATGTAGGTTGAAAATTACATTTTTAGGAACTGGGACTTCACAAGGAATCCCTATAATAGGTAGCACACATCCCGTTTGCCGCAGCGACGATCCCAGGGATAAACGCTTGCGAGTCTCAATAATGATTCGTAACGGCAATGAAATTTATGTGGTAGATTGTGGTCCAGATTTCAGACAGCAAATGCTCACTAATAATGTAGATCATCTGGATGCAATTCTCTTTACGCATGAACATTCAGATCACACAGCCGGTCTTGACGATATTAGGCCTTTTTTCTTTAGACAGGGAGATATTCCCATTTATGCCCATAAAAGGGTAGTGGGTGAACTAGAAAAACGCTTTTCTTATATTTTTGAGTCGGTTAATAAATACCCAGGAGCTCCGGGCGTTTCCATTAACGAGGTGAAAAATGATCAAGTTTTTCAGTTGGGCTCACTTAAAGTGTCACCTATAAATGTTTATCATGCTAAATTGCAGGTTTTTGGCTATCGAATTGGTAATTTTGCGTACCTCACAGATGTAAAAACGATAGATAAGCATGAAAGGGACAAATTAAAAAATCTGGATGTTCTTGTGGTGAATGCGCTGCGGGAAGAACCTCATTATTCTCATTTCAATTTGGAAGAAGCGCTTGATTTTGTGAAAGAAATCAACCCAAAACAGGCATATTTCACCCATATTAGCCATTTATTGGGCTTTCATAACGAGGTAGAAAAAAAACTGCCTGAAAATGTACATCTTGCCTACGACGGTCTCACCCTTGAGATAAACTAAACAATATTATTTTATAATTAAACGATAAAGACTCCTATATGAGACGTCACATTTTTATGTACCTCTTCTTTTTTGCCGCATTGTGTGTCATTTTTCAGTATGCTAATCAAAAAAAAATCTTCGATTCGCAAAATTCCAAAATTGAAAATCTAACAAAACGTTTGAAAACCGCAGAAGATAGCCTAGAAGGTTTTAGTGGAAATCAGGTTTCAGAAACAGCGTATTTTGGCCTCACCGGAAATGAAAGCGCCTACACATATTTTGAAAAGTTCAATATTCCGGTAGAAGGTCTTGAGAAACGCGTTGAAGATGCCGTGATCAGTAAAAACAGCACCACTGGAAATCCGCTCATTCCTTTCGAAAACACAGAGGGAATTTTTAAAATTAATAAAATCAAAGTCCTCAACCATAAATGGATCTTGGCAGATTTCACTGACGGTAAACGCTGGGGCGAAATCCTAATGAGCTATGACATAGCCTCAGATGGGACTATTGACTTTCAAAATCTTGCGTCCTTGATTTACCCCATTAATTGATTAAGGGTTATTTCTTAACCACTGTTTAAGGTCGTTTAAATTTTGTGGCGAGACGCCGTGACCTACAGGATATTCTTTTAGTGTGGTTGCAATACCCAATTTTTCAAGATAAGCCGGTACACGCCGCGCTGCTTCCACAGGTATTACTTGATCTTGGTTTCCGTGCGAACAGAAAACAGCCAGATTTCTATAGATTTCA
>JBBPYO010000522.1:0-8443 GCA_038199845.1 Flavobacteriales bacterium | reverse complement strand
TCTGTACTTTAGGATTACTCACGGGTCTCATCACCGGTCTAGTGGGTGCAGGAGGTGGTTTTATCATTATCCCGATCCTTGTTCTTTTAGCAAGGATGCCCATGAAGAAAGCTGTGGGCACCTCACTGCTAATCATTGCCCTAAATTCTTTAATTGGTTTTCTAGGCGATGTTTGGCACACACAAATGGACTGGCAATTTTTATTGACGTTTACCACAATAGCGATTATAGGTATTTTCATCGGGATGTGGCTCAATAATTTTATTGATGGTAAAAAATTAAAAAAAGCTTTCGGTTGGTTCGTTTTAATTATGGGAATCTATATTCTTTACAGAGAACTTTTTGTTTGAGAAAATTCTGTAATAGAAAACAAAAGCTTCTAGCCGAAAAACCGCAACCATGAATCACAAATTTTCAATTATGTTTAAGTGAACCTTCAAGCAAACTTTTAAAATAGAGGGGATTCCATTCAGACAATTAAATTTAAATATTATGAAGATAGAACAAATGTACACGGGTTGCCTGTCACAGGGCGCCTATTATATTGAAAGTAATGGCGAGGTAGCCATTATCGATCCCTTACGGGAAGTTAAACCTTATCTAAACCGAGCAGAAAAAGACGGAGCAACAATCAAATATATCTTTGAGACGCATTTTCATGCCGATTTTGTGAGTGGCCATGTTACGCTTTCCAAGGAAACAGGAGCACCTATTATTTACGGTCCTGGCGCAAATCCTACTTTTGATGCCATTATTGCAAAAGACGAGCAACAATTTCGCCTGGGAGAAATCACCATTACCGCCCTACACACTCCCGGACATACTATGGAAAGTACAACCTTTTTATTAAAGGATGAAAACGGTAAAGATCATGCTATTTTCACCGGTGACACGCTTTTTCTAGGAGACGTGGGCAGACCTGATCTAGCTCAGAAAGCAGAAACTATCACTCAAGAACAACTCGCCGGACTTTTATATAAAAGCCTTCGGGAAAAAATCATGCCCCTGGCCGATGATGTAATTGTTTATCCCGCCCATGGTGCAGGTTCAGCTTGCGGTAAAAACATGATGAAGCAAACGGTAGATACGCTTGGCAACCAGAAAAAAATGAACTATGCGCTGCGCGAAAGCATGACTGAGAGAGAATTTATTGAAGAAGTTACCAGTGGCCTGCTTGCACCGCCACAGTATTTTCCATTAAATGTGAAGATGAACAGAGAGGGTTATGACGACCTTGAAGATATTTTGAAACGTGGTACGCGCGCATTATCACCAGATGCCTTTGAAACCGCTGCCAATGAAACCGGGGCAGTGGTGCTGGATGTGCGGCATAAGGATCAGTATGAAAAAGCGCATATTCCCAATTCCATCTTTATAGGATTGGACGGCAGTTTTGCTCCGTGGGTAGGCGCGTTGATCGCGGATGTAAAACAACCTATCCTACTGGTCACTCCTGTCGGTCGTGAGGAAGAGGCCGTAACACGACTAGCACGTGTGGGCTTCGATCACACCTTGGGCTTCTTGGAAGCTGGTTTTGAAAGTTGGGCGAAAGCATTAAAACCCGTTGATCGCATTGATTCCATCTCCGCTGAAAACCTCTCAAAACAGCTCAAAAACGGCAAAAACAGCTCTATTTCTGAAATTTTTGACGTGCGCAAAGAGTCTGAATTTATGGCCGAACATGTAAAAGATGCCTATAATACGCCACTTGATTTTATCAATGAGCATCTATCGGCCTTTCCAAAGAAAGGTACATTTTATGTACACTGCGCGAGCGGTTACCGCAGTATGGTGGCTGCCTCCATTTTAAAGAACAGAGGCTTTGATAATTTAATAAACATTGATGGAGGCTTAAAGGCTATTAAGACAACGACTATTCCCGTGACGGACCAGTCCCATTCAAGCACGCATTAAGAAAGCGAACTGAAACTGAAGAAGTGATGTGTTTTTGAAACGTTAAGTGATTTGCCTGTTTTTTTCGCTACCGGCAATTGTACAAATTATAGTATACTGATAAAATAAATAATCAAATAATGGATTGGATTTATGAACCCTGGCCCTGGTATATTGCAGGCCCTTTAATCGCCTTGACCATGTTTATCCTATTGTTTATGGGAAAACAGTTCGGGATGTCTTCAAATCTGCGCACGATGTGCAGTATCGCTGGAGCTGGAAAAATAAATTCCTTTTTCAATTTTGACTGGAAAAAGGAACGCTGGAACCTTATGCTCGTTTTAGGAGCTGCTTTAGGTGGATTTCTCGCATCGCACTTTATGTCAAACAATTCAGTGAAAATCAATCCCAAGATTGCCGCTCAACTTGCAAGAGATTATGATATAAATAGTGCCGGAAGCGCCTATTTACCTCCAGAACTTTTTGCCATGGAAAACCTGAGTAATCCCATGGTAATCATCATTTTGATTTTGGGTGGTTTTATGGTGGGCTTTGGTGCGCGTTATGCCGGTGGATGTACCTCTGGTCACGCTATTTCTGGCCTGAGCAATTTACAGATGCCTTCGCTCATTGCAGTGATCGGTTTTTTTATAGGTGGGCTTTTTATGGTTCATTTTATTTTCCCTTTAATTTTTCCCCTAATTTCTAGCTAAATGAAATACATAACCTATCTCTTTATCGGTACTTTTTTTGGAATTTTAATGTATAAATCGGAGGCCGCTTCCTGGTTTAGGATTTATGAAATGTTCCAGTTTGGTTCCTTCCATATGTACGGGATTATTGGTTCTGCGCTAATTTTGGGCATTATTGGTATTCAGGTGATCAAAAGAAAGAATATCAAAGCATTTGGCAATCAGGAAATGCAGTTAAAACCGAAAAAATCAAGCCTTTGGCGGTATTTATTGGGCGGACTTATTTTTGGCTTGGGATGGGCACTTGCCGGTGCTTGCCCCGGCCCGATGTATGTGTTGGCCGGTGCCGGTTATCTTTCCATATTCGTGGTTATAGGCGGAGCATTGCTGGGCACTTTTGTGTATGGACTTTTGCGGAATAAATTACCGCATTAATCAGATTAATAAACTCTTTATATATATCCGTAATTAGTATTAAAAATAGTTTCGGTATGCTGAACCTGCCTTCGCATTCTTCCAAGAAGCCCGGCCGGCGAGGGAAACGCAAAAAAACTGATATAAATGGTCGAAAAATGGCCTGATTTTGGTGATAAATGACCTGATTTAGAAGATAAATTGTTTAAATATATTAGACTTACAATGACCATTAAAACCTAAAACGATCAGAACCAGCTCTATTTAGTTTAAATGAATTTTACGTTAGGGATTAAAGTGGAAATCCTTTTTGCCCTTCGCAAAAAGATTGCAACGGAAAGCCCGACCCGCAGGGAAACGACCAGAAAAGCATTAATGTCATTCAACCAAAGCCAAATTCGCAGGGGAATGCCCCAAAATCGATTAAAATGGTCGAAAAAATGGTTAAGAAGCCAATAAATTCAATAGCTTTTCGGAAAGGATAACATTCTATCAGGACACTTTGCGGATATTCAAACCTCTTCTTAGAATAATATCAGAACAGCCTACTCTATTTCTATGCCCTTTTCTTATCTTCCATGGAAATAAATCAAAATCGATCTTTTATTATTCCTAATAAGGTACATTTACAATTAATAAAAAAGTTCTTACATAATTTCATCAACCGAAAAAGGTTACACTTAACGTGCAATAATAGGGAATCTGGTGCAAATCCAGAACTGTCGCGCAACTGTAAGTAACACCACAGGTTTTTATACACGTGATCCACTGTCCATAAAAGATGGGAAGGACGATAAAAACCGTTACAAGTCAGGAGACCTGCCTTTTTCGAAATGACTTTGCTTTCGCGACCTGAAGCTTTACGTCTGGCATGATGCACCTTAAAAAGGGAGTTTACAATACTTCCCAATCTGTGTGCATGTACCTTACAATCATTCTTTTCGCAATTTGCAAAGCAGGAATTCTGCAAAACTTTTAAACATTGTTTAATCTTTAAAAGTAATCAAAATGCAAACGCACATTCTTGGCTATCCGCGAATAGGTAGCCACAGAGAACTCAAAAAAGCCTGCGAACAGTACTGGGCAGGCAAAATCTCAAAAAATGATCTTCTGGAGGTCGCCCACGAGGTAAAAAAACACAACTGGCAACTTCAGAAAGATGCTGGAATTGACCTCATCCCCTCTAACGATTTTTCTTTTTACGATCAGGTTCTGGATATGGCGCTCACGGTAAGTGCCATTCCCAAACGGTATCATGAAGTGATTCATGAAGATGGTAATACAGAGATCGACCTATATTTTGCCATGGCGCGCGGCTACCAGAAAGAGGAACTGGACATCACAGCGATGGAAATGACAAAATGGTTTGATACCAATTACCATTATATCGTACCGGAATTTCATCCCGGGCAGCAGTTCAAGTTATTTTCCATTAAAGCGGTAGATGAGTTTAAGGAAGCCAAACGTCTGGGAATTGCTACAAAACCAGTGCTCATTGGCCCGGTTTCCTTTTTATTGCTCGGTAAGGAGAAAGAAAGCGGTTTCCACAGGATAGATTTGATCGCAAATTTATTACCGGTTTATTTCGAATTACTTGCCCAACTCGAAGAACTTGGCGCAACGTGGATTCAATTTGACGAGCCGTTTCTCGCCCTTGACCTCAGCGCGGCCGAAAAAATGGCGCTTTCCAATACCTACGCCAGCATTAAAAAGAACTTTCCGAAGCTAAAAATACTGGTTACAACCTATTTTGAAGGCTTAAAGGACAATTTAGAACTGGCCACATCGCTTCCCATTTGTGCACTTCACGTAGATCTGGTAACCAACCCGGAGCAATTGACAACTATTTTGGAACATGCGCCTAAAGAACTTAGTATTTCGCTAGGTCTTGTGGATGGAAGGAATATCTGGAAAAATGACCTGGAAGCTTCTCTTGCCATAATCAAGAAAGCCGAAAAAATACTTGGTCCCGACCGTATTCTAATCGCCCCCAGCTGCTCTTTGCTTCACGTTCCCTGTGATCTGGATCTGGAACACGACGAGGAAACACTTACCGCGGAAATTAAAAGTTGGCTGGCCTTCGCCAAACAGAAAGTCCACGAGGTCACAACGCTCAAAGCACTCACCAAAGAAACTATAAATGCATCAACGATAGCTTTAATGGAAGATGCCAGAAAAGCCACGGCAAGCCGAAAAACTTCAAAAGCGATCCATAATCCACTTGTAAAAGGGCGTAACGATGCGATCTGGGAAGCACATACCAACCGTAAAAACACCTTTGAAAACCGCAAGACATTACAGCGCAAAACTTTGAAATTGCCTGCGTATCCCACCACGACAATAGGATCTTTTCCGCAGACAAAAGAAGTTAGGGCATGGCGCGCACAGTTTAAAAAAGGAGATCTAAGCAAGGAAGAGTATGAAAATCTGCTTCAAGCAGAAACCGAAAAAGCCATCCGCTGGCAAGAAGAAATTGATCTTGACGTACTTGTGCACGGCGAGTTTGAACGTAATGATATGGTAGAATATTTTGGCGAGCGCCTTGATGGATTTGCTTTCACAAAATTTGGCTGGGTTCAAAGTTACGGGAGCCGTTGCGTAAAACCACCCATTATTTATGGTGATGTACACCGTCCAGAAGCGATGACCGTCGCCTGGAGTACTTATGCACAAAGTCTTACCAAAAAATTTGTAAAAGGAATGCTTACCGGTCCGGTAACGATCTTACACTGGAGTTTTGTACGTAATGACCAGCCACTTTCTGAAACTTGTGAGCAAATTGCCCTGGCTATTCGCGATGAGGTAGAAGATCTTGAAGCGGCCGGAATCCAAATCATTCAAATAGATGAGCCGGCACTGCGTGAAGGATTGCCCTTACGCAAGGCTGACTGGGAAAAATATTTACAGTGGGCTATTAAAGCATTCCGTATTTCTTCATCTGGAGTTAATGATGAAACCCAGATTCACACCCATATGTGCTATTCAGAATTTAACGATATCATACAGCATATCGCAGCCATGGATGCCGATGTAATTACCATAGAATGCTCCCGCTCACAGATGGAACTTTTGGACGCTTTTGCTCAATTCAACTATCCCAATGAGATCGGGCCCGGTGTTTATGATATTCATTCTCCACGCGTGCCCAGCGAAAAAGAAATGGTGTCCCTACTGGAAAAAGCCAAAGCGGTAATTCCTGAAGACCAACTCTGGGTAAATCCCGATTGCGGACTCAAAACACGCCACTGGGAGGAAACTAAGGCAGCGCTCAAAGAAATGGTTGCGGCAGCCAAAAAAATGAGGGCAGTTCTGCATAAAGAAACTATTAACTAGGCAATGGCCAAACACGAAGAAAAATATTGCCCACGTTGCAAAGCTCATTTTGAGTGCAAAGTGGGCTCTATTATGCTTTGCCAGTGCAGTACGGTAGAACTTACCAGCGCTCAACGAGAATATATCAACGCACAATATACAGATTGCCTTTGTGCTGCCTGTATGGTTGAGCTGCGCGCGATCTATAATGTAAAACAACACAACGAGAACCTGAAACGTATTTTAGGCAATTATTACAAAGACAATCAATGACAACAGAAGAACGCATAGAACGGGCAAGAACCAGTATTTTCAAAGCTGTCTTTCCCAATACCACAAACCATTATGACACCCTTTTTGGCGGTACAGCAATGCAACTTATGGATGAGACCGCTTTTATCACCGCGACCCGTTTTAGCAGGGAGCGTATGGTCACCGTAAGTTCAGAACGTATAGATTTTACAATGCCAATACCCGCTGGCACGATTGTAGAACTTGTGGGAAAAGTTGAAAAAATAGGAAATACAAGCCTCACCGTACGTGTAGAGATTTTTGTGGAACAGATGTATTCTGAAGAAAGGGAAAAAGCAATAAGTGGCGCCTTTACTTTTGTGGCGATGGACAAAGATAAAAAACCAATGAAAATCCTGAAATAAGCTATATGTTTTAATCGGATTTGCAGATTTATTTCTGAAGTAATCCTGTCTATTTTTCAGTTTAAAACGAGCGAATTTTGACCTTTTAGGTCGATAATTTGAACTTTTAGGCTGTTTTCTTAATATAAGATTCTTACTTTCTAAGCATCCACCACACACTTTCAAGATTCTATTTTTCAGCATAAACCTTAAAAATCAGTTAATTCCGAATTTGGTTAAGTGATCATTGATTTACATTTACACGATTTAAGTCAACACTTATTTTAAACGCGCCGACTTTAAATAACTATGGAAAATAGAAGAAGTTTTATCAAAAAATCCGGTTTATTTCTCGCCGCAAGTACGTTGCCGTTTCCGCAGAATATTTTTGGTCAGCAAAAAAAACTTGGAATAGCGTTATTGGGCCTCGGCAATTATGCGACGACCCAACTTGCACCGGCACTTCAACAAACCAAACATATTGAACTGCGTGGAATTATCACTGGCAGTCCCGATAAAATACCCCAGTGGAAAAAGAAATACAATATCAAGGATGCCAATGTTTACAATTACGAGAACATGGCCGATATTGCTAATAATGATGATATTGATGTCGTATACATCGTTACGCCCACATTTTTACATGCAAAATATGCTATAGCTGCAGCAAATGCTGGTAAGCACGTTTTCTGCGAAAAACCGATGGCAATTACGGCGATGGAATGTCAACAAATTATAGATGCCTGTAAACAGAACAATGTCAAACTTGCTATAGGATACCGGATGCAGCATGAGAAAAACACCCGCCAGATCATGCAGTGGGCAAAGACAAAACCTTATGGCGCACTGCAAACCGTGAGCACCGCAGCCGGTTTTAGAATTGGGGCATCTGGCGGGTGGCGTCTGGATGGTGCAAAAGGGGGAGGTGCCATTTATGATATGGGCGTTTATCCACTTAACGCAACACGCTACAGCACAGGCCTGGAACCATTATGGGTTACAGCTCGACACGAGAACACCCGCTCAAACTTATTTATAAATGGAGCTAATGAGATCACCTATTTTAACATGGAATTTCCCGGTGGAATTAAAGCCGATTGTAAAGTCTCCTACGCAGATGGCTACAATAACCTGGACATACAATGCGCCGACGGTAGTTATGAGCTTTCCCCATTTCAAAGTTATACTGGGGTAAAGGGAACTACTTCTGATGACAAAAAATTATCGCCCTGCGAGTGCGTGCAGCAGGCCATACAAATGGATGATGATGCCCTTTCTATATTGAACAATAAATCTCTGATGGTTACAGGTCAAGAAGGATTGCGAGATATTCGTATTGTAGAAGCCATCTTAGAGTCGGCGGAAAATGGATCTGAGAAAATTATTCTTTAGAATGTGTATACTGTACATTGTAAGTTATACATAGTTTAAAATATAGCACTTACAATGTACAGTATACAAAATACAATCTTAGGAAGTCTCGCCTTCCCATTTCAT
>JBBPYO010000521.1:0-2411 GCA_038199845.1 Flavobacteriales bacterium | reverse complement strand
TGGAAGTGCACTTCAAATTTTTAATATTGGAAAATCCTTAGGTAATGTCCCATTTCCCACACTTCTAGAAAACAGACTATTAGTAAACAAAGGGTTCCTTTTTTTGGCATTTGCCATGTGCATTTAATTTGATATTATAGCGTTCTTAACTGTGATAATTATAGCGTGGCCGGGCTTTACGTTACAATCTTTTTGATCGTTTCTTCTAATAAAACTTTCTACCAATAGCTAAAGGCAAGTCCACTCCAATCCTTAACGCAAAATACGTTTCCATTGATAAAATTACTTTTGATCATTTACATTTTTTGGTTGGCATTTCCGTTCATGAGCAAAACTATTTTTATGACTACTTTACGATATACAATTATGGCTTCTACTTATACAGTTTCCTTCAAAAATCTATAATTTCTATTTGATTCTTTAAATTTTCTTTAGAAGACAATTTTACTTTTCCGGAAAATCATCACTATGCATCACGTTTTAATCAAAGACTGTATTCTTTTATTTGTTGGCCTCATCTCTTTCGGCGGGATATGGGCTCAAAATACGATTTCCATAACCGGAGAAGTCGTGGAGGCCGCCACGCAGGAAATCTTGCCCTTCGTAACAATTGCCGTAAAAGATGCCGCAACGACGCGTACTCTTACGGGGACCATAACTGATGATACTGGGCGTTTCGATATTTCTGATCTTCCCACTGGAAACTATACCGTCGAAATATCGTATATCGGTTTTAAGACGCTGCAGCGGTCCATTTCCTCGAGCGGGATCAACCCGATTTTTGATCTGGGAAAAATCGAACTTTCAGCATCGGCGCAGAATTTGGGGGAAATTTCAATTACCGCAAAGAGGGCGACGGTGGATGCCGATTTAGATAAAAAATCCTTCAGTCTGGATCAAAATCTTGCCCAGAGCGGTGGTTCGGTACTGGATGCCATGAAAACAATGCCGGGTGTAGCTTTTGATCAGGAAGGCAAGGTAGTATTACGGGGCAGCGATAAAGTGGTGGTGCTTATTAATGGCAAACAGTCCAGCCTTACCGGATTTGGGAACCAGAAAGGTCTTTCAAATATCCCCGCGGCAAACATTGAGCGCATCGAGATCATCAACAATCCCTCTGCCAAATATGATGCAAATGGTTTTGCAGGAATCGTCAACATCATTTACAAAAAAAACAAAGAGGAAGGTTTCAATGGAGAAGTAGGGCTTTCCTTCGGACTGGGTGCACTTTCCAAACGGAGAGGCGATACTCCAACTGATTATGGCAGTTTTTCGGTGAACCCGAAATTGATTCCCAGTCTTAACCTGAATTACAGGACGAAAAAGCTCAATTATTTTCTACAGACCGAGTTTATAATACAGGAGGCATTACCAAACAACGAATTCACGACGCGTTTCTATGAAGATGGGCGCAACATCCTTTCACAGGTTCCCGAAAATAGAAGACAGTTCAGGTCTATCATAACGGGAGGAATAGATTTTAATATCAGTGATAATGACGCCCTCACCGTATCGGCCATGTTTGACAGGGAAAAACACATCGACACATCGCAGGTGGCATTTATCGATCTTAATCAAAATTTGCGTAACCGGCTCTATACTTGGCAGGAAGAGGAAGTGACCAGTTTTATAAATACGGCAGTGTCCTATAAGCACAATTTTGAACAGCCCGGACACACATTCTCTGCTGATTTTCAATATACTCGGGGACTGGAAGACGAAAGCTATTTTCTAAATGACAGTTCTTCCGTAAGAATTGGGCGGGATATGACCAATATACGCGCCATTGAGCACACTACAACTGCTTCGGCCGATTATGCTCGGGCGCTGAGCGATGGCCGGATAGAAGCTGGAATTAAGGGTCGATTTAGAAGTTTACCGGTCGATTATACTATTATGCGCGGAAATCAGTCCATTATATACCCCAATCTGGGTGATTTTTCAAAATGGACGGAAAATCTCTATGCAGTTTATGGAAATTATGTACTCGAACAAAAAGATTATGATATAGAAGCTGGACTACGTGCAGAGCAGACCGCTGTTTCATACAGTTTAGACCCACAAAATATTTATTACGATAGTAATGACACGTATGATTATTTTGAACTTTATCCCAGTATGCGTTTTACTTACAAGCTAAACACGGAAAATAGGATCTCACTTTTTTATAACCGCCGTGTAGACAGGCCCGGCGAGCCCGAACTGCGTATTTTTCCTAAATACGACGATCCAGAGCTATTAAAAATGGGAAATCCCTACCTCAGGCCGCAGTTCACGAATTCTATGGAGGTCGCCCACCGGTATTCCTGGGGATCAGGTTCTTTGTTTTCGGCATTTTACCATAGATTTATTGATGGTGCCTATCAGCGCATCTTCAGCATTGATAACAGCAATCCGGAATATGATATCGT
>JBBPYO010000520.1:0-2230 GCA_038199845.1 Flavobacteriales bacterium | reverse complement strand
TCTTCGCTATTTTCTGCCGCAGATATGGTATTTGAGGTATTTTTTTTCGATTCTTCTTTGCAGCTCACAATGGCAAGCGCCAGTGCAATTAGTATAAAGCTTTTATAGATCGTCATTTCTAATCTTTGAATTCAATTTTAATGGGTAAAAATACAATTTTGACCTCTTTTGGCGAATTACTGTTTTAAGAGATAATAACCAATTTGAGTTTTATCTGAATGCTGCTTATTCATTTTGAATTGAAAAAATTTTCAGTTCTTGCGTTTTTTAAGACTCTGTTTATTTTCATGGAAGATGGAAACTTTTTATAAATCGCCGAACTTATTATTCATATCCTATTCCGACATAACCTACCCAATGGTGGTTATTTGCGGGTGCTGTTGTGCCCATTCCTAAATCGGAAACTTCCAAATGCGGGAGATCTAAACTGCTGCGATAATCTATAAATGTCCCCACAAGTGGTTTGTTATTTTCTAGAGAATTCAAAGAATTGGCCACTAAAAGTCCAAAAGGCACCGAATAGCGTCCGCACCATGTCCAGTTATACTGCATATAATCTTCTGGTTTTACGGTGATTTTATTGAACTTCTCGATCTTATTTGTGCTAAGTGTATCGCTAAGTATATGGGTTACGATTTCCATTTCCTTTGCTTTCACTTCTGCTGTTCCGCGCTCATCTGTACCGAAAGGCGCCATATCTGACCCGCCCCAATCTTCATCACCATAATGTATCGCGTCGTTTGAAATCACGATCGCCACATCTTTTCCATAACCAAGATTATTTTCTTTCATAAGTTCGTGAAGAACCT
This sequence comes from Flavobacteriales bacterium, assembly GCA_038199845.1. Lineage (GTDB taxonomy): Bacteria > Bacteroidota > Bacteroidia > Flavobacteriales > Flavobacteriaceae > Leeuwenhoekiella. Next base: position 1,421 of record JBBPYO010000520.1, on the reverse strand, counting down.
GCGCCAGCGGTGCCGCAAATTGCTGCATATCTTCAAAGCGCATATAGGGTACGAGAATTGGAATAATTTCGGTCTGTGGGTTTTTCCGCTGCAGAAAAGGGATAATTGCCTCTAGCGAATGTTCCTGCTGCATCATAGAATCATGGACGACCACCGAATTTTTCGGCATTTTTGCCAAGATTTGATTCCGCAGCGCGGAAACTTTTATAGTTCCAGCCGGTGCTTTCCACGCGTCAAAAGTACCGAAAACCAGTTTATCTTTCAGATCAAAATTACGTGCACCATGCGCCACTCCAATCAGCAGAATAGTTTTCGCCTTAATTCCTGAGAGCGTCTTAGCATACAGACCTCCGGCATAAGTATAATCATCATGTGGACAAATGGCGGCTTTATAAATCGCGTCGTTTTGCTGCTTATCTCCTGAAGAGATTCGGTTAAAAATACTGTCCATCTGCCAACCGTACTGCGCAAAACCTACCGTATCGATTTGTTCCCTAATATGGCTGTTTTTGACTGTATTCGGCTGATTTTCAGCAGTATTTTTAGGTTCTGTTTTACATGAAAAATTAAGTAGAACAGCAAGAAGAATGAGAATTTTAAAATGCTTCATAAACCGGAATTAAGGGCATAAATTAGGTTAAATGAGGTAAAAAACGCTTCGTTTTGGACATAAAAAAGACGATTAGAAATTATAATCTCTAAACCGTCTTTGAAAATTTTCAGGAATTCTAATTCTAGTTAAGCGTTGTTTTAAGAAAATTTCAACCCAAAATAGTTCAATTCTAGATGCTCTAGTGTCACTTCGAGTGTTTTTGGTGGAGCGATAGCGGAATCAAAAATGTATCGAGAAATCTCGGTTCCTATAACAATAATAAATTTATAGGCTTCTTGACATGTTGATTTTCTTTGCTGTCACTACGGAAAACAACTACTCGAAATAACAAACTTTTAATAACACTTTTTTAAACAAGAGTCGGCCGGAATAATTCAAAACCTATTCTTCATCTTCATCAAGGAGCAAATTCAAGGTAACGTCAATATTATCCATTGTTGCGCGAGAATAGGAGCAAACTTCGTGTGCTTCGTTCACTAAATTTTCACCGGTTTCAGTATCTACAGTTGGCAAATAACAGTCAAGCACAACGGCAAGTTGGAACATATCATCTTCATTCTTGCCTATTTTTACAGTTGCCTGAACTGTATAATCACCCAAATCTATTTTGTGAGTACGGGCGACATGCGCGAGTGCGCTTCCAAAACACGCTGAGTATCCAGCAGCAAAGAACTGCTCAGGGTTTGCACCTTTTCCACCATCACCACCCATACTTTTAGGAATGCTCAGGTCAAAATCAATCGTACCATCATCGGTTTTTACGCTAGAATCCCTTCCTCCTTGTGCTGTTGCTTTTGCGGTATATATT
>JBBPYO010000519.1:0-5684 GCA_038199845.1 Flavobacteriales bacterium | reverse complement strand
CGCTTCGGGAACCGATAAAAACATCAATATCTCCATCCCCGTCATAATCATAGGGCGCAATTATCGAGACATTTGTATTTGCAGTAGGTAGGGGAGTACCGGCCTTTTTAAACTTGCCGTTGCCATCATTGAGATAGAGACGGGTAAGGTATTCTTTTTCCTGGCCAAATTCATTACCTCCAGAACCCACTAAAAGATCCTGATCACCATCTCCATCTGCGTCAAAAAACGCGGAGGCGGTGTCTTCATAATTTTGATCTGCTTCAAATGCGGGTTGCAGGCTTTTTTTTAGGGAACCATTAGCCCGGTTAAAGTAAATGGTTCCCGCTTGACCTTTTGCGCCACCTATAAAAACATCATCATTACCATCTCCCATAATATCGGAAACCGCAAGACTAGGGCCTTCTTTAGAGATTAATTTCGAAATAAGCCCTTCGTAATCAAAGTCATTATAATTGTTTTCACTGTGTGAAAGAAAATCTTTTTCCTGCACTTCTTTGAGGAGTGTATTCTTCGGTTTTGACTTTGTGTAATTAAAGATTTCAGTGGCGTCAGCCTGTTTAAGAGTCAGGTTTTGATTTACAGCGACGCTATCTAGTTTTTGAGTACGGTCATTTGGCCAGATTACGCGTAAGGAGTCCAATACTTTTACTTTCCCCAAACCGATGGTCATGGCATATTCCATTGAAGATTGAAAACCACGAAAAGGATTCAGTTCCTGCAAAATCACTTGATCGTCATAATACAATTTCACACTGGCTCCGATGGCAAATTTATTGGCTTTTTCACCTTGTAGTTGAAGTTTTAGGTAGTTATTTTGAGTGATTTCTTGGGCATTGTTTCGGTATAAAAAAGCCTGCATATTCACATTGTTCACCACCAGATCCAGATCGCCATCGTTATCAAGATCAGCATATGCACAACCATTTGATAGGCCGGGTTTGTCTAATCCCCATTGTTGGGCCTCATTTGAAAACGTGAGATCTTTATTATTGTGAAAGGCATAATTGGCGAGTGGGGTCACCGGCATTTTACTTAAAATAGAATCAATAGCCGCCTTTTTCCCGGTAAGGGCCATTTTTTGCATGATCTCATTAGCAAAAAAATCAACGAAATCAAGATCTGTGAGGTCGTGGTTTATACCATTTGTAACGTAAATATCACGGTAGCCATCATTATCCATATCAAATAGAAGTCCGGCCCACGACCAATCTGTACTTTCTACGCCGCTGTAATTGGCGATTTCCGAAAAGGATCCGTTACCGTTATTGAGTTGCAGGGTATTCTGAGTGTATTGCTGATAAAAATCTTTTTTTTGTTTCAGCTTAAAAACGTTGTATCCTTCAAATTCCATCACAGATTTAACGCGCGTGTCGTCGTCGGGCAACATGTCTGTTATATAAATGTCTGCGCGGCCATCGTTGTTGATATCTGCAACGTCTATACCCATAGCCGATAGGGAGAGGTGAGAAGTCCAGTTTTCGATTTCTTCTGTAAACGTCCCATCCTGATTATTGATATAGAGATAATCGCGTTCATAAAAGTCATTAGACACGTAAATATCTGGATATCCGTCATTATTAAAATCTGAAGTCACCACACCGAGCCCAAAACCAATAAGGCTTCCGTATATGTTAGCCTCTTCGCTTACATCAACAAATTTTCCGTTGTCATTGCGTAGGAGCATATCGCCAACACCCCTAAATATTTTAGGAACTCCTTCCCAGTCTTGTGCTCGCAAATCGCGCTGTTCTGCGTAGCCTAGACTGCTAACGGGAATATTGCTATTATTTAAGATATAAGCGTCCAGGTCTCCATCTTTGTCATAATCAAAAAACGCCGCATGCGTACTAAAACCGCTCTTTGCGAGATTATATTCGGCTGATTTTTCCGTAAAGGTAAGGTCGCCATTATTTATGTAAAGATCATTATCATGGTTATTGCCCTTCATATTACCGGCGTTACTCACATAAATATCCAGCAGGCCGTCTTGATTGATATCTACCATATTTACGCCTGTTGACCATGGTTTATTACCACCTACGCCAGCTTTTTCGGTAATATCCTCAAATTTAAAATCGCCCTTATTAAGATAAAGTTTGTTGGATTGCATGTTAGCCGTTAAATAAATATCGGGGAGGCCATCGTTATTGATGTCTCCAATGGCCACACCACCCCCATTATAAAAATTACGGTATTTAAAAATGTTGAAATCTTTCTGATTCACAACTGTATTGATGAAATTCAGCCCTGTTTCCTCTGGGGATAGAAGAGAGAATAATACTGGTCCCTGCGGCTCTTTTACATCAGCCACGGTATCTGGTTGCTCATTCTTACAAGAAAAGATGACGCATACAAGAAGTAAAAAACAATAGTGAAGACCGTTTGAGTAGTTGGAGACTATGGGCATTAATGTTGAGTTATGGTAATAAAACGTTAAAGTCGCGTAATAGTATATATGTCAAATGAAAAAAAAGGACTTTTTGCTCCTTAAGCAGAAATGCCTGTTTCCTGAAAATAGATTGCAAACTGACGGCAGATTATAAATAGAAAAAACCGCTTAAAAAGTCCTTTAATCCGTGTATTAGAATTTTAAATTTTAACCAGAAACAAGTGGTTAACTAATTCAAAAACTAACGTATACTCACGAAAATAGCACTTTTTAAGCGGCTTCTTAGTATGCTTTTTTAATAACCTGGGTTCTGAACCAAATTTGGGTTAGAAAGTAAAGCTGTTTCAGGAATTGGGAACAGGTTTTTAGTAGGGTCACCCGTTACTTCTTTTAGAGCCCAAGGAGCAGTAAACTGACCAAATCGTACTAGGTCATTTCTTCTCCATAATTCATCATATAGCTCACGACCTCGCTCCGCCAGTAACTCTGCCTCATCCACGCCGGAAAGGGGTGGGGTGTCAGCTCGTTGTGCCCTTAATTCGTTGACCATAGCGGTGGCGTCTCCGCCCATCCGCATCATGGCTTCCGCTTTCATTAAGTGAGCATCGGCGTATCTGAAAAAAATCTCATTTTGTCTAAAGGAATTGAAAAGAGGGGTGTTGGTATCTTCCGTATCCGTTGGATCATAAGGATGATATTTAATTAACCGCATACCTTCCGCCTCACCATTTCCTACTAATGATGTTATTTCTTTGGTGAATTGCAGTGGTACTCCCTGTCTATCCTTTAGCATACTGCCATCTGCATCGTATTGTTGATTGATCAAAAAGCCATATCCTATTCCAATATTTTTGTCATTTGCTGTTTTCGCATCGGGCACAAAACCACGACGCTCTTCCTGGCCATCACCCACAAAGTTGGTATTGGCATCACCTTCAAAAGAATCATAAAATTCTGCAAGTGTTGCAAAACCATTCCAACCACCGCCTGTCATATCTGGAGCATTATCATTATAGTGCAGTGTGTTCCAGATTCTCGGACCTATGTCACTCTTTAACCATAAAATGGTCTCGGTATCGTCAGAAGGTTCAAAGATTTGAAAATAGCCTTCTTGAATTGCAAAACCTTTTGAAGATATTGCATCTACGTTGTCGACTACTTTTTGCATATCTGCATTATCAAAAGCATCGGTGCCTTTATAAATACTAGCATTGAGATACAATTTAGCCAGCAAGAATTGAGCGGTTTCTTTCGATGCCTTATTGGTATTGTCAGTTCCTGGGGTAACAGATTCTAATCCTGTCAAGGCCTCGTTAAGATCTTTTTCTATAAAAGTAAATGCTTCACTTCTAGTCATAACCATTGGGTCAACATCTGGTCCTTCATTCACACCGCGGAAAGGTACCGAACCAAAAAGATCCATCACAAAAAACATATTGAACGCACGTAGAAATTTAGCCTCGGCCACAACAGTAGCTTCAGGATTGCTTTCTATAATTTCCGTTGCACGGAAAACGCTCCCGTTTAACTTGTTCCAGGAATTCAAAATAAATTGATGGTCAGACCTCCAGGTATGGGTATGCAGTTGTCTCCATACTCCATTATCCCCCCAGTCCGTTCCCCTTGTGGGGACTAATAATTCATCTGTGGTAACCTCAGTGAGAGCAAACACATCTTCCTGAGTTTGAAAATCGCCACCTGCTTTTAGGTAAAGGTCATTAAGAGCAGAAGCAGGATCTGAAAGCGGTGTAAATTCACCAGTTTCAACATCTCTAGTAATTATGGAATCCGTTTCGTCAATTTCCAGGTCTGTACAAGATGACGCAACGGCTATTAGAAGTACCGATGCTATAAGTGGTTTATGTATAAAATTTATTTTCATAGCGTTATTTTTTAAAATGTAACATTAAATCCGAAGGAATAAATCCTTGGTCTAGGGAAAGAGCTGTAATCAACACCAGCAATGGGGATCCCGTTTAATAGGTCGCCAGTGGCGGGTACGGTACTTACTTCAGGATCAAGCCCACTATAACCAGTGATTACAAAGAGATTCTGACCGGTAAGGGATAACCTCATCGACTTAAATACACCTTCACCAGACAAAGGAACGTTATACCCAACAGAAGCCGTCTGCAATCTTACAAAATCACCTTTCTCCAAAAAGCGGGTGGAGACAGAAGCTTCCGCTTGCCTACTTTCTACGCCAGCAAGACTCACAACATCTTGAATAACGTTGTTGCCACTACCTATTTGACCTGCAGTAAAAAACGCATTGGCGGTATTATTATATATATAATTACCAAATTGACCATTAAAATAAACCGCTGCATCCCAGTTTTTATAGTTTGCAGAAGTTGAAAAACCTCCAGTTACATCGGGCAGGGCACTTTTGCCTAAAAATTGCTGATTATCTATACCTCCTTCAAATGTGGGATTACCACTTTCATCATAACCTTCAAATACCCGAAGATAGAAGGAATAAAGGGGCTGGCCGTTTTGTAATTGTTGAGAAAATGCATTAGTAAGTCCCGATCCACGTATAGCGCCTGCTTTGATCTGGCCATCAAAATCCTGAATCTCGTTTTTATTATAGGCAGCGTTAAGACCAACGGTCCAACCAAAATCTTCACCTTGAAGAATATCATAATTTAAAGAAAGTTCAATACCCTGATTCAATATTTTGGCAGGTAAGTTTTGAAATACAAAGGGCTGTGCTGCCGGCTGTGCAGAAGGAATGCTTAACAGTAAATCTCTGGTTTCTTTACGATAAACATCTACGCTACCATTCAATCTATCATTATTAAAGCCAAAGTCGATACCTACACCATATTGCGTAGTTTCCTCCCATTTAAGGTCAGGATTTACAAAAGCAATTGAGGTAATTCCAGGCTCATTTATGGTAAGATCATTTGATATTCCAGCACCTGAATAACGCTCTTGTCTTAAATATTGACCGTAGCCTAAACCATCTTGGTTACCGGTAATACCATAATTCACACGTAATTTTAACGTGGAAACCTGATCTCCTATAAAATCTTCTTCATTTATTTTCCATGCAAAGGCGCCGGATGGAAAATATCCATATTTATTGTTCGGACCAAATTTTGAAGAACCATCCGCCCTTACAGTCACAGTAAATAAGTATTTATCTGCAATGGTGTAATTAACCCTTCCAAAAAAGGATTGCAATTCATCTGTATTATCATAAGTATCTGTAAACACGGCTTGTACAGGTGTGCTTGTGCCATCTATATTATCTATTGTTGGATCTGGAAATAAGCGCGTTACAAAT
>JBBPYO010000518.1:0-10287 GCA_038199845.1 Flavobacteriales bacterium | reverse complement strand
TGAAGGTGTTTTTCTTGCAATCTTATTAATGAATGTCTTCGCGCCTACCATAGATCATTATGTGGTACAGGCAAATATTAAAAATCGTATGAAGCGTTTGAAATTAAAAACTGCTTAAACTATCAAATTATGATAAATACAAATAAAAATAGCTACACGTTAATTTTTGCGGTTGTTATGGTTCTTGTGGTGGGATCGGTGCTGGCTTTTACGGCCTCGTCATTAAAACCAGCCATAACCATGAACAAAAAATTTGAAAAGCAGCAGAATATTCTTTACGCTATGGGTGTTAATGAGAATGTAGAAGGATCTGCTATTTTCATTCCTTCAGATAGTGTTCAAGGTATTTTTGACAAATACATAAAGGAGCAATTGGTTATTCAGAATGGAAAAATAACCAAAGACAGTTCTGCATACTTAATTGATCTTAAAGGAGAATTAAAACATGATGTCGAAAATCGTAAACTTCCGCTTTTTGTAGGTGAAAAGGAGGGTAAGGATTATTATATTATTCCAATGTACGGTAAGGGATTATGGGATGCGATCTGGGGCTTTATCGCCTTAGATGAAAATTATGTAGTACAAGGCGTTTTCTTTGATCATGCCGGGGAGACTCCAGGACTAGGTGCAAATATTAAAGAGCGCTACTTCATGGACGACTTCACGGGTGAGGAAATCATGCAGGACACAAAATTTTCTGGAATCACCGTGGCAAAAGGTAATAATGACCCACTCAACGAACGTAAAGATGATGGGAAAGTAGATGCTCTTGCCGGTGCAACGATTACTGGAAATGGGGTTACCGCAATGATCAACAGTACCGTAAAATTATATATACCTTACCTTAAAGATTTAAAAATATAAATCATGGCATTATTATCTAAAAAAGATCAGGGTCTGCTTTTAGACCCGTTAGCCGACAATAACCCCATTACCATCCAGGTTTTGGGTATTTGTTCAGCACTTGCGATTACCGCTCAGTTGAAGGCATCAATTGTAATGGCACTGTCTGTTATGTTTGTACTGGCGCTGGGTAACGTAGTTATTTCGCTAATGCGAAACATTATCCCTTCGAAAATAAGGATCATAGTACAACTTATCGTGGTTGCTGCTCTGGTTATTATTGTGGATCAGGTTTTAAAGGCTTTTGCTTATGAATTAAGTAAAGCACTTTCTGTATTTATTGGTCTTATTATTACAAACTGTATCATCATGGGACGTTTTGAAGCCTTTGCATTAGGTAATGGTCCCTGGAGGTCATTTCTTGATGGTATAGGAAACGCTGCTGGTTACGGTTTAATTTTGGTGATCGTGGGATTCTTTAGGGAACTCCTTGGCTCTGGAACCCTTTTAGGCTTTCAAGTTCTTGGCGATCCTATTCAAAAAACGGGATTGTATGGTATGGGTTATGAGAATAATGGCTTTATGTTACTTTCTCCAATGGCGCTTATCGTCGTAGGTATTATTATCTGGATACAGCGTTCCAGAAATACGAAATTAATAGAGGAAAACTAAAATAAGTATGCAGTTTTAAATAATAGTGTTAAGTTTTATCACTTAAAAAAAATTGGATTCTTTGAAACATAATATAAAAAATAATCAATAGTTGGAAAAGTAGAAGTTGGTTGCTGGTTTCTAAATATGCCATCGTCTTACTTTAACTGCCCACTACAAACTGAACAAAATGGAACACGTAGAGTTATTTTTTAAATCGATCTTTATAGACAACATGGTTTTTGCAACCTTCCTTGGGATGTGTTCCTACCTTGCTGTCTCTAAAAAAGTATCTACCGCAATTGGTCTTGGCGCAGCGGTAATCTTTGTTCTTGCCGTTACCGTACCCATGAACTGGTTACTGGATCAATATGTATTACAACCTGGGGCTTTAGTGTGGTTGGGACCAGAATATGCAGATTATGACCTGAGCTTTTTATCGTTTATTCTTTTCATCGCTACCATAGCAACAATGGTACAGCTAGTGGAAATTGTGGTTGAAAAATTTGCACCTTCCCTGTATACTTCGCTTGGAATATTCTTACCGCTTATTGCAGTAAACTGTGCAATCCTTGGTGGGTCATTATTTATGCAGGCAAGGGAGATCGCTACTTTTGGTTTAGCGTTCAATTATGGTATAAGTTCTGGTATTGGTTGGTTCTTGGCGATTCTTGCCATTGCCGCTATCCGAGAAAAAATCAGATATTCTAACGTTCCTGCACCGTTGAGAGGTTTAGGAATTACTTTTATTATTACAGGACTAATGGCGATTGGTTTTATGAGTTTTGGTGGAATGTTAACCGGTGGTAACGATACGGATGCTGATGCTACCAAAGAATTGACCACACCGCAAGGTGAAGTATCGGCTTTGAAGGATAAGGTTCAAGACGAACCTATTGCGGAAGCGATAATAGAAGAGACTAACAACAATAAATAAATAAACTATGTTTTTAGCGGCAAGTATTGTAGGAGTTGTATTGGCAACAGTGATTTCATTTCTGGTCCTTACCCTTATTCTGGTAGCACTTTTGCTTTTTGCAAAAGAAAAATTATCCCCCTCGGGACCTGTAACAATAACAATTAATGGCGAGCGGAAAATCGAGGTGTCTTCAGGGAGTTCCTTACTTTCTACTCTGGGTAGCCAAAAAGTATTTTTACCGTCAGCTTGTGGTGGAGGCGGTACGTGTATCCAATGTGAATGTCATGTTCTGGAAGGTGGTGGTGAGGCTTTGCCTACTGAAACACCTCATTTTACCCGTAAGGAGATTGCAAGCGGAGCGCGTCTTGCCTGCCAGGTAAAAGTAAAACAGGATATGAACATTACCATTCCCGAAGAAGTATTCGGTATTAAGAAATGGGAAGGTACCGTAGTACGTAATTATAACGTTGCTTCATTCATTAAAGAATTTGTAGTTGAAATCCCTGAGGATATGAACTATAAGGCTGGCGGTTATATTCAGATTGAAATTCCAGAGTGTGAGGTCAAATTTTCGGATATCGATATAACGGCGCACCCAGAAGAACATGATGACCCCAAGAAATTCCAAGAAGAATGGGATAAATTTGCACTTTGGCCATTGGTTATGAAAAATAACGAAGTTGTGGAGCGTGCCTATTCCATGGCTTCCTATCCTGCTGAAGGTCGTGAGATTATGTTGAACGTTCGTGTTGCTGCTCCACCATGGGATCGTGCTAAAAATCAGTGGATGGCAGTCAATCCTGGTATTGCTTCATCCTATATTTTTAGTCTAAAAAAAGGTGATAAAGTGACGATTTCTGGTCCTTATGGAGAATTTTTCATAAATCCTTCTGAGTCTGAAATGCTTTATGTAGGTGGTGGTGCCGGTATGGCGCCCATGCGTTCGCATCTGTATCATTTATTCAAAACCTTACAAACTGGTCGTAAAGTTACATATTGGTATGGAGGACGTTCTAAACGTGAATTGTTTTATCTAGAACATTTCAAACAGCTGGATCGCGATTTTGAAAACTTTCATTTCTACGTTGTTCTTTCTGAACCTCTGGAAGAAGATAATTGGAAAGTTAAGGAAGATCTTAATGGTGAGGGTGATGGTTTTGTTGGATTTGTACACAATTCAGTAATTGATCAATACCTGAGTAAGCATGAATCTCCAGAAGATATCGAACTATATTTCTGTGGTCCCCCGCTTATGAACAAAGCAGTTCAAAAGATGGGAGAGGATTTTGGAATCCCTGACGACAGTATACGTTTTGATGATTTTGGTGGATAATATAATTTCCGCGAAGGCGGAATTCTTTTAATAGCACTAAAATCAATTAGGATTAAATCGGCAGTTTTAAGCCGAAAATTGCTAAATACACCTAAAAACCGATGCTTTTGTATCGGTTTTTTCCGTTTAAGTGGCTCGCCATGCAATAGATTGTTATTTAGGCATGATTCAACTTTTCCTAAGTTTGGAACTTTGGAAAAAGTTTACTGTGGTAGAGTATTAAGTAGAATAATTTGAATTTAAATCTTCATTTTAAGCTGAAAACAGCTAAATAACACCTAAAAACCGATGCTTTTGTATCGGTTTTTTTATGACCGCAACCTGCCCTCGAGTATCTTTGTAGCATGAGCGAACAACTTAGCGAACAAGAATTACATAACCTGGCAATGAATATTGTAGGTAAAGATCTGGAAGTGCAGGGTTATGAGTTTTTGGGTGTAAATTCGAAACTCAAAAAAGACCCACAATTTGTCGCATTAAAAAATAAAATACTACATTTTGTAATCGTTCGGGCGGTTGCTTATCCGGAGAATGCTAATTCCTATGATCCGGTTTTTATGCAGACCATAAAACAACATGCAGATAAATTTGAAGCCATAACATTTTATGCCGGTGTGGGACTTGGGGATGCAAATGATTACGGGAAACCCGTAAATAAAGGAACTGATTATTCTGTTGTTTATAATGGTTTACAAGAGATTTCATGAAATATTTTCTATTACTTTTTATAGTACTTTCCTGTGAGCAGAAAAACGATAACGAACTGCGTTCTTTTTCTGGCGAAGCCCTGGGAACGGTTTATACCGTACAGTTTTATAGTGACCATAAATTTCCTGTTCAGGAACGTTTTGATTCCGTCATAGGAGCAATCAATCATTCGATGAGCACCTACATTCCAGATTCTGACATTTCCCGAATAAATGATGGCGATACTACCGTTGTCGTTGATGACATGTTCAAAGAAGTGCTTGCAGAAGCACGCAAAGTTTATGAAGTGACAGATGGGTACTATGACCCTACGGTAGGTATTTTGGTCAATGCGTACGGCTTTGGCCCTGAAAAAGCCATAAATCAACTAGATAAACAAATTTTGGATTCATTAAGGCAATTTGTAGGTCTTGATGAAATCAGTCTTTCGGTAGAGGGTCGAATTAAAAAAGAAAATAGTGCAGTATATATTGATTTCAACAGTATTGCAAAAGGATATTGCATTGACCGTGTAGGAGTAATGCTTGAAGAAAACGGTGTGACCGATTATCTTATTGAAATGGGTGGTGAACTGCGCGCTCGCGGAACCAATTTGGAGAAAAAAAGTGCCTGGAAAGTGGGTATTGAAAATATTAGCGCTCCTGTGGAAGATCGACAATACACTAAAATTGTAGCGCTCACAGATCGTGGAATGGCAGGATCTGGAAACTATAGGAAATTTAGAGTGGATTCCGCTACTGGAAAACGTTTTGTACATACCGTAAACCCGCTTACCGGTCTGGCCGAAAAAACAGATGTGCTGAGCGCCACGGTAATTGCAAATACCTGTGCAGAAGCAGATGCCTATGCAACAGCTTGTATGGCCATGGGTTTAGAGCGCTCTAAAATAGTGCTGGAAAGTCTTGAAAATGTAGATGCTTATCTTTTGTATGCTACAGGTGATACAACCGCCGTTTACATGTCAAAAGGCTTTCATAAGTATCTGGTGGAATAATACCTTTTTTTATTATTTGAAACACACCGGTAAAATCTCCCCTTGTGCCAGTCGAAAACGATTTACCTCCTGTGCTTCTAATGTTAAGGTATAATCTACTTCTTTTACTTTAAAACCTATAGCTCGTAGTTTATCAAAATAGTCTCTACCATAAATACGCACGTGATCGTACTGTCCAAAAATTTCAGCACGTTTACGCCTGTCGGTAATATTATCGTCTTCAAAAGTCTTTTCGCGCTTTAGATCTTGCGGGATTTGTAAAATTGCCATCCCGCCAGGTTTTAAGACGCGATAAAGTTCTTGCATGGCTTTGTTGTCATCGGGAATATGTTCAAGAACATGGTTGCAGAAAATAATGTCATACGTATTAGATTCAAAGGGAAGATCACAAATATCTGCCTTAACATCTGCTAGTGGTGAGTTGAGATCTGTGGTGATATAATCTAGGTTTTTCATCTTACGGAAGCGTTTATAAAACGCTTGTTCTGGAGCAAAATGAAGCACTTTGGCAGGAGCCGAAAAAAAATCGGTTTCACGCTTTAGATAAAGCCAAAGCAACCTATGCCGTTCTAGGGATAAAGTGGAAGGCGAAAGCACATTATCTCGTTGCTTCTCGTAACCGTAGGGCAAAAATCTAGAAAACCATTTATCATCAATCGGATCTTGGTATTGATTTCCCTTTAGAGCAATCGCTAGAACTGGCTTCGCAAAATAGCTTAGGCGTATAAGCAATGGTCTTGGAACAATATTTAAAACTTCTTTGAAAAGACTTTTTATCATACTTTGAGATCGCCCCAATTTTCTCCTGTTTTTATACGGTGAAGCTGCATTTCTGAGACACCAAACTGTTTTGCCAACACTTTTAAGCGCGTTTTCCGGTTGGGATCAAGCAATTTTTTTTTGAGAATGGTGGCCTCTGCATAGGTTAATTTGGTATAATGACGCTCTCCAGAATTACGTCTTTTTATATCCATCGGACTGGTTTTCTGATGTGCATAGCGCTCTTTGTGCGTGGCCCATTTAAGATTGCTCAGTCTATTATCAGTCTTGTCGTGATTGAGGTGTAAAACCGACTTTTCATTGAGTTGCGCTTCCATAAAAGCTTCAGCAAATAATTTGTGTAGGTAGAAATTACGGCGTTTACTACTTTTCATTTTAATATTAACGGTGCAATAACCATTTATATTTCCACCTTTAATAACAGTTCCATTTGGATCTTGCGCGTAGCTGCGTACTCTTCCGTAGTTAGACAGGCCGATGACCAAGTCTTTTTCCCAGTCATCCTCCCGGTAATCTACCCATGTTTCTAACTGCATAATTGGTTGTTTTTTGGTTGTTTTTGGTTGTATTTGGTCGTTTTTTTTGGTTGATTTGACAATAAATAATAATCAGTTGGTTGATTGGTGTGCTCTAAACGCGTCTTCTTCGGTGCTGGTTATTCCCAGTGCTTCATAAATGTAATCAAAGGTTGAAAGCAATTCTGGTTTACCATCTACAATGGCAACATCATGTTCAAAATGAGCACTTGGTTTATTGTCCTTAGTGGTAATGGTCCAGCCGTCGCGGTGTTGTTTTATGCGATGTGTACCTAAATTTACCATAGGTTCAATTGCAACGACCATACCTTCAATGAATTTTTTGCCGTGGCCCCTCCGTCCATAATTAGGCATTTCTGGATCTTCATGCATTTTTTTGCCCAGACCGTGACCTACAAGTTCGCGTACAATTCCGTATCCATGATCTTCACAATATTTTTGAATTGCATAACCCACATCGCCTACGCGATTTCCAAATTTAAATTCTGAGATTCCCACATAAAGTGATTCTTTTGTGATATCAAGGAGTTTTTTAGTTTCGGGATCAATTTCTCCCACTTCAAAAGTGTAGGCATGGTCACCATAAAAACCGTTTTTTATTGCGCCGCAATCTATAGAGATGATATCTCCTTCCTGCAATGGTTTGTTATTGGGAATCCCATGCACTATTTGATCATTAGGGCTCATACAGAGCGTGTTGGGAAAATCGTAAAGACCCAAAAATCCAGGTATCGCACCGTGATCCCTGATACAGGTTTCAGCAATTTTATCTAGGTGAAGGGTGGTAACTCCAGGTTTAATTTCGGGAGCGAGGGCACCTAATGTTTTGGAAACAATACGTGCGCTTTCACGCATTAATTCTATTTCTTCTCGGGTTTTAACTATAATCATTATGAATTTTTATACCTTCAAAGGTACGAAGAATACCTAATTTATGAGGGATAAATGGTTTTCCTTGGTCCAAAATTGCTCAAAAGAGTTGAATCTTAGAACTATTGAATGTAAACTTCATAAAATTACAACGCTTATTTGTTCTCAACTCTTATAAATTCTCCGGATTTATAGCTAATGCCTTAAATAATTTTGCCTTGGCAGAATAAAGTTTATTCGTTATTTCTATTGCTTTAAGTTGCGCTTCGATGAGTTTTGTTTCTCTTGAATTAATAAGAAAAACGGAGCTTTCTCCTACACTGTACATGCGTTCTTCGGCATTGAGCATGGTTTCATAATTAATAACCACTTCTTTAACTAGCGTGTTTTGCGCAACTAAGGTATTCAATTCTGCAAAAACAGCCCTAATTTTATTCTGAAGTTGGATTCTTGCATTATCCAACTCAAAATTGGCGTCTTGTAATTTAAGTTTGGTGAGTTCAAGATCACCGCGCTCTTTGCGTAAGAACAGTGGCATGCTAAAGGTGATTCCTGCTTTATAATTGGGTATTTGAAACGAGTTTACCAACTCTGGTTCTGAAGTAATAAAATTATAGTTTACGTCCAGTTGGGGAAGCAGTTTGTTGCTCTTTAAACGTCGCTCTACATCTAGTCCTTCCATTTTATAACTCAGCGATCTGATTTTGGGATGCTCTTCGGTTTTGAACTCATTCCCACCTATACTTTCAATCTCCAGGGCATCGTCAAGTATATCAATAAGGTTCTCTTCAGGCTCGATACTTTCTTGCAGCTCCACTGGAATATTATCATTGAGCCACAAAAAATTAGAAAGTTCCAGTTTCGATTTTTGATAATCAAGCTGAACTTCCAGAAGACTGAGCTGACGACTCTGGATGCTTATTTTTGCTTCCGTAGTATCAATTAAAGGAATGGCTCCGGCCAGTGCGCTGCTTTTGATACCTTGAAAACGTATGTTGGCATTTTCAAGAAATTCAGTATATAGCTTCATCTGGTTATAGGCCATGATCCACTCAAAGTAGGCCATCGAAGCGTCAAAAATCACCTGATTGATTGCCAGATCCTGATCTGCAACGACCTGCTGCTGATATATTTTTGCCTGGCGCAGCGTAGCCATACGCTCATTGATCCACAAACCTTGCGCAAGAGGGATAGAAATACCGGCGGTGTACAGACCATTTTCTGGCACGTTGTTCTGTGGGTTAAGATAATATCCTCTGTTCTGTTCAAACTGTGCTTTAAGTTCAATCCCATACCAGGTAGGTACCTTAAATGTGCTGTTCAGCAGGTTGTAATATTCGGTATCCTTAAAAACTTTCTGGTTAAAATCTACGGTTACTTTGGGGTCAAATCCACCCCGTGCCTTGAGCAATTTGGCGTCGCCTTGTTTTTCAATAAGATAGGCCTGCTTTGCCACTGGATGGAATTTTTTCACCAAACCTAGATATTCCTTAAAACTCAAAATATCACTTTTTTGCTGCGGAACCTGTGCCAAGATCACAGGAGCAAAAATCAGACTAAACAATATAAAAATCAGTAACCGCCTCATTTTTTATCACTCTTTGGTGTGTATGACGCACTCGCTGGAGTGTAGTAATTGGGAGGAAACCCGTTGAGCTGTCGCCAGAGCTCATACCAGATCGGCACATCTTCCAGTAGTGCGAGCGTACGTGCGCCAGAGCCTAAGCTTATGAGATTAGGCCATCGTTCCTCATCAGGATCTGGCGCCAGCAGGATCCGGAATTTACCATTTGGACTTATAGAACGTTCTATCGCCACGACTTTTGCCCCATAGGTTCCGAAGGAATTGTATGGCCAACCGCTAAAAACAATTGACGGCCAACCGTCAAACATTATTCGTACTTTTTCACCTATATGCATTAGCGGTAAGTCTATGGGACGCACATAGGTTTCTACGGCCAGATCAAGTTTAGAAGGTGTAATACTTACTAATTGCTGTCCTTCCTTAAAACTTTCTCCCAGTCCGCCTATAATGGCGCTATTAATATAACCAGCCTGCGGCGCTTTTATGTAATACATTGAACTCCTGATTGAATAATTACTGTAATCATTCTGTAATTTACTCACAGCGGCCTCAGAATCATATTGACTTGATTCCGCCGTGGAGCGGTCGCTTTGCGCTTTAGAAATCTTATCAGCATATTCTGCCAGAATGCGGTTGAGTTCGATTTTTGCGTTGATAAGCTCGTTTTTACTTGACAGCAGTTTGTTTTCCTGAGAGATGATTTTCGCTTGCGTTTCCTGTAATTTTAGCCGTTTTTCCTCCGTATCGGTTATGGCTTTTAAACCTTCCTTCTGCAGCTGCAGCGTACGCTCATATTGTCGTTCTGCAATACTTAAGTTGGTTTTTGAAGCTTCAAAATCTATACTGTCGCTCTTGATTTTCAGTACAGATTGGATGCGTTTGTTTTCAGCTTGATCCAGTTTAAGGCTGCGCTCTCTATAAATGGCGTCAATCTGATTCCCCAGGGCAGAGACTTTATTTGTATACGAAATAACAGAGCGTTCTTTGGCTTCCACTTGTTCACCGGTACGCGCCACTAGATTAGGATCAAAATATTCATTTTTTACTTCGGAAATAAATAAAATGGTA
>JBBPYO010000517.1:0-4001 GCA_038199845.1 Flavobacteriales bacterium | reverse complement strand
TTATTTTTTAGTACCGACTACCTGGCCTTTAAACCTCAGATCTACCAAGCGGTACGTTTCTAAACTTTTATCTTTTAGCGCCTTTTGGTAAAACGCCTTGTAATTATTGAATTTTGACTGGATTTCCTCGGGTTTTCCCAGATTTATCCTATAATCCATCATCCGCGGATTGAGTATATAACCTCCATTTTTTTGGCGCGTAAGACCAATAATCTGCTTTTGGAGCAGCGCATCGTTTTTAATATACTGCAGCAATGGATAAACCTCTGCAAGTAAATCTTTGCTCATGCCATTAATTATAGGCACCCGCGCGGAATAATTGGTTGACAACGGCATTATGCTTCCCGTTTCATCAATATAATAAGGCGTTGCTGCCTCAATGCGCGCCAGTGGCTTTCGCTGTTCTATATTAGCGCCCACGATCCCGTTCAGGGTAAGATAAACATCTGCATTTGCAATCATCACATTGCTATCCAAACGTTTTTCTAATGTTTCCAAAACTAAAGTTTCTTTAGCCAGCCCCGTAAGTTGCTGATTACTTTGTATTAACATCTTATTAACCGTTGCCGCAGTTATAAAAAGATTGTCACCGGCCTCAAAATTGATCTGTACGCCCTCAATTTTTCGCGCATCGCTCCTTTTGGCCGAAAAACCGAACAAAAACACCGTTAAACAGATCAAAACCGTCATTTTTATGTAAAACCAATTCACTTTCATATAGCAAGGGATTTGGTTATTTTTATAATTTCTTCACCTATATCGCCTGCGCCCAGCATTACTTTAATACGAGCAGGAGCGTTTTTTATTTCATTTTCTAAGTTTTTTTTGCTGACTTTCCGCTTTCGCAAATGGGTTATTTTTTCCAATAAAACATCTGCATTTACTCCTTCAATGGGTTCTTCGCGCGCTGGGTAAATGTCCAAAAGCAAAACTTCGTCAAAATGAGATAGACTTACGGCAAAATCTTCCATAAAATCGCGCGTCCGGCTGAAGAGATGTGGCTGAAAAACCACTAGAATCTCCTCATCAGGATATAATTCCCGCACCGACTGATATACGGCGTCTATTTCTGTGGGATGATGCGCATAATCATCTATAAGTACCAGATCTTTTCGGTTGATACGATACGTAAAACGCCGGTTTACACCTTCAAAATTTGCGAGTGCTGGTTTTAGCGCCTCTGGCGAAATCCCATGTTTTATGGCCATTGCAAGTGCGGTAACTGCATTAAACACATTATGTCTTCCGGGAAGCTGAAGTTTAAAATCTTCAATAATTCCTTCGGAATAGTGCAGATCAAAATGAAAAATGCCGTCTTTAATCTTTATATTTTTTGCCGAATAACTGGAATCGTCTTCAATCCCAACTGTGATCCCTTCAAGTTTCAAACCGTTCTTTATAAAAAGTGTTCCGCCTTTTTGTACATGTCTGGCAAATTCCCGAAAACCTTCTTCCATTATCGAAACATCCCCATAAATATCAAGATGATCGGCATCCATCGAAGTTATGCAGGCAATATTAGGATATAGTTGTAAGAAGGATCGGTCGTATTCATCTGCTTCAACCACAATCACTTCGTCTCCTTTTTGTATCAGGTTGCTATTATAATTGGTGGCTATTCCACCTAAGAAAGCGGTTACTGGCACATTGTTTTCGGCTAATAAATGTCCCAGAATCGCCGAAGTTGTTGTTTTTCCATGTGTTCCCGCCACGGCCAGACAAAATTTATCTTTGGTCAATAGACCAAGTACTTCTGCCCGTTTTTTAATAGTAAAACCCTGATTTTTGATATACTCAAAACCTTTGTGCGCCTTCGGGATCGCCGGTGTGTATACGACAAGCGCGCTCTCTTTGTCTTCCGGTTTTACCGGAACTGCATCAACGGTATCTTCAAAATGAATTTCGATCCCCAATTGCTCCAATTCGGCAGTAATTGCGGTGGGTGTTTTATCATATCCATAAACCACCTTGCCGGCCGCTTGAAAATAACGGGCAAGAGCACTCATACCAATCCCACCGATCCCGATGAAATAATACGTTTTTATGTGACTTAGGTTGTTCACGTTTTTGGTTTGGTTGTTCATTATACTTTGAGGAATTCATTTCAAATTGCCTCTGCTTCTCGATACATTTTTAATTTGCGCTATCGCTTCAATCAAAAACACTCGAAGTGACGTGCTAATTCACCTCATATTTTTGCTTTTATATATTCTTTTCACTTTATTTAAGCGTTCTGCTTAAACCTACAAGGAGGCCTGCGGCAACACCTTGCAGGATTTCACTTTTCACTTCCTATTCGCAATAACCTTATTCAAAATCAACTTTTCCACTTCTGTAATAATGTCTTTAGTTGCGTTCGGCAAAGCTAATTTTTTAATGTTTTCACCCAATTTTTGCTGTTTTTCGGGGTTTTTCAAGAGTTCGCTAAAAATATTTTTAAACTTTGCTTCAAGTTCATTTTCAGGAATCAGGATCGCTGAGTCCTTATTTACAATAGCTTGTGCATTTTTAGTCTGGTGGTCTTCGGCAACATTAGGGGAAGGGATAAAAATTACCGGTTTGCCAACGATACACAGCTCAGAAACCGAACCTGCCCCCGCCCTACTCACTATAATATCAGCTGCGGCATATGCAAGATTCATTGTGTCGATATAGTCTAAAACCCTTACGTTTTCTAGGCCATCTCTGTCCTTATATTGGTCATAATACAATTTACCGGTCTGCCAGATCACCTGTAGGCCTTGTGCAAGGATATATTCCAAGTTATCGGCGATCAGCGAATTTATAGCACGAGCGCCAAGACTTCCACCCAAAACCAAGAGTGTTGGTTTTTCTTCCGTAAGGTCAAATTTTGCTTGCCCAGCACTTCTCTTATCGTCAATTTCCAGCAAATCCTGACGTACTGGATTTCCCGTTTTCACTATTTTCTCCTTCGGAAAAAACTCATGCATATTATCGTAAGCAACACAAATTTTTAGCGCTTTTCTACTTAATAATTTGTTGGTTATCCCGGCATACGAGTTCTGTTCCTGTATCAGTGTAGGAACATTCTTGTTGTTTGCCGCTTGCAATAAAGGTCCGCTGGCAAAACCGCCCGTACCTATCACTACATCAGGTTTGAATTTCCTGATTATTTTTGCCGAAGCAAACAAGCTGCTTATCAGTTTAAAAGGAAACATGAGATTTGACAATGTCAGTTCCCTTTTTATTCCAGTAATCCAAAGCCCTTTTATTTTGTAACCCGACTGTGGCACTTTCTCCATTTCCATACGGTCACGCGCCCCTACAAAAAGAAATTCCGCATCGGGGTATTTCGATTTGAGTCCATCGGCAATTGCAAGTGCCGGGTAGATATGCCCACCGGTTCCGCCGCCTGATATGATGAATTTGTAGGGTTTCACGCTATTATTTTTATTGCTATTTTATTTGTTATTCCTATCAGATATAGAATATGAATTTCTTATTTCCACGATTCAAAATATTATTCTATTGTTTACTTGACGACATATATTTTCATCCTGATTAAAATAACCCCTTCGGGGGCTAGGGGGATTTAAATCGCTTCGCTCAGTATTTCCAATGGGTTCATTTCATCCTCATTTTTTTCTTCCTGAGCTCGAATTTCTTCTCTTTTTGCACTTACACTTAAGATTATACCTATCGCCAGGCAGGTCATCCAAATCGAAGTTCCCCCGCTGCTCACCATGGGCAAGGTTTGTCCCGTTACCGGGAATAGTTCTACCGCTACCGCCATATTGATGAGCGCTTGAAAAACAATGGGTAATCCCACGCCCAGCGCTACCAATTTTCCAAAAACACTGGGAGATTTAAAGGCTACGATGACGATCCTAAACAACAGCAATAGGTAGAGCAGCATTAAGATCATTCCACCCACTAATCCCCATTCTTCAACTATGATCGCAAAAATAAAATCTGAAGTGGATTGGGGCAAAAAGTTTTTCTGAACGCTTTTTCCAGGGCCCAGACCCAGTACACCGCCG
>JBBPYO010000516.1:0-4881 GCA_038199845.1 Flavobacteriales bacterium | reverse complement strand
TATACGCTTCACTTCTAGATAGTATAAAAGCTTCCTGCTCATCAACTTTTAAACTGGCATTTATTCCTGCCATCATTCCCTGACAAGCAGCTTCTTCATAACCGGTAGTTCCATTTATTTGACCAGCAAAATAGAGCCCAGAAATCAATTTGGTTTCCAGCGTATGCTTTAGTTGCGTGGGCGGAAAATAATCATATTCTATAGCATAACCCGGTCTAAAAAACTTCACTTTTTCAAAACCTACAACACTACTCAAGGCTTTAAATTGAACATCTTCTGGTAAGCTTGTAGAAAAGCCATTGATATAATATTCGACTGTATTCCAACCTTCTGGTTCTACAAATAATTGATGTCGATCCTTATCTGCAAACCGGTGTATTTTATCTTCAATGGAAGGACAATAACGCGGTCCGCTGCTCTGAATATTTCCGTTATACATTGGCGAACGATCAAAACCTGATTTTAAGATCTCGTGTACAGCGGTACTTGTATAAGACATATGACAAGAACGCTGTGTTTCCAATGGCTTGGTTTGATCGCTAAAACTGAATTTTCCCGGATTTACATCTCCAGGTTGCTCTACCATTTTACTGAAATCAAGAGAACGCCCATCAACTCTTGGTGGAGTTCCTGTTTTCATTCTGCCAGATTCAAAGCCTAAATCAACCAATTGTTCTGTAATTCCTTTGGAAGCACGCTCTCCTGAACGGCCACCGCCAAAATTCTTTTCGCCAATGTGAATAATCCCATTAAGAAAAGTACCATTGGTAAGCACTACACTTTTCGCCTTTATTTCAATTCCTAAAGAGGTTACAACTCCGGTTACGCGATCCCCATCTACAAGCAACGATCCCACCATTTCCTGATAAAAATCCAGATTGGCCGTTTGCTCAAGCATATGCCTCCACTCTTCCGCAAAGCGCATGCGATCACTTTGAACCCGTGGGCTCCACATCGCGGGTCCTTTAGACATATTCAGCATCTTGAACTGAATCGCTGTCCGGTCTGAAACAATACCACTGTAGCCGCCCATTGCATCGATCTCACGCACAATCTGTCCTTTGGCGATTCCTCCCATTGCTGGATTGCATGACATCTGAGCAATGGTTTGCAAATTCATGGTAACGAGAAGCGTTTTGCTTCCGCGGTTCGCAGCAGCAGCAGCAGCTTCACAGCCCGCATGACCACCTCCAACTACAATAACATCGTATGTGTCTTGAAATAAACTCATTGTTCCACGTGAAACATTTAATTAGTAATTCCTTCAAAAATGGGCGCAAAGTTACTAAATATTAGGCAAATAGGAGAATCTACATTCCTATTTCGAAAACTTCGCTATATAATAAGATTCTTTCTCCCTCATTAATTTCTTTTCAATATCGTCTTTATCACCATATTTACATAGATGCAGCAAACCATGTACCATAACGCGTCGCAGTTCGGTAATAAAATCCACGTTGAATTGGCCCGCATTCTCTCTTACGCGTTCAATACTAATGTAAATTTCACCGGACAAGATTTCACCAACACAGTAATCAAAGGTAATAATATCCGTGAGCGTATCGTGTTCTAGATAACGTTGGTTAATATCCAACAAAAAATTATCTGTGCAAAACACATACCCCAAATCATCGATTTCCCGATGCTCACTTTTTGCCACTTCAATCAACCAATTCTTATGTTCACTTTCGTTTGGAAGTTCAAACTCAAACTGACTATTAAATTCAATCATTGCTTCCTTTGTCTTGATTAATTTCATTGTTTCCATTAAAATAGCTTTGCACTTTTATTTTATATTCACCATTAAGCGGTAAAGGTTCGCGGTTCAAAAGCTCCTTTGTATTAAAATACTTCTTGGCCTCTTTTTCGATGGTTTTTGCATCACTCTTATACAATTTTCTATTGCTCTGTGATTCCCGCTTCTCTTCTTGACCTTGCTCCTGCTCTGCTTTCTTTAACTTCATAAGCTCATGCTTTAAATTCTCCATACGCCGCTTAGCCGCCTCATCAATTCCGCCATCCAATAATTGATCCTCCAGATTTTTCATCTCCTTAATAAGATTTTCAGCATTTCCGCCCAGTCCTTCTTGTTGAATTAAATCCTCTAATTGCTGTCTAATTTGCTGCTGCTCCTTATAAATCTCATACTGTTCCGCACGTTGTTCTTCACTTAAACCGTCGCCTCCAGATTGACTTTCCTGACCTTGTCCCTGTCCTGATTTACCATTACCGCCATTCTCGCCGCCTTCACCTTTTTTTCCATCTTTTCCTTCTTTCCCGGATTCACCGTCATCACCTTTTTCCCCTTGCTCAGATGGTGATTTCCCTTTACCCATTTTCTTGGATAGCTCCTCCTGAGACATTATAATGTCAGACAATTGCTCTCCTGCTCCACCTGCACCAGGCGTAGGTTTCCCGCCTTTGCCACTTCCGCTTCCAGAAAGCTGCTGCTGCATGTTATTCAAGATGGATGAAAGCATATCTGCAAGCGTATTTGCACCGGTAATTACATATTGCTGACTCGCAGCGCCCTGCATAACCTGGTTCTCCGAAAGTCTTTCCAGTGATTGGCTCAGATTGTAATCTACATTGGTTAGTTCTTCACTGATCTTTTCACCCAATTGAGGCACCCGAAGCGAAAGCGCAAAAAGACTATCATCTACATGCTCAAAGTTATCCCGCAATACATTCTGCCGCACAAGCTTTTTGGCATAAATGGGATTATTATCATCCATCTGCTTAAATTCGTTCATTAAATCCTCCTGATTAAAAGAGAATAGCACCAAATTATCTAGAACCTGTCGTAACATATCCACATCTTCTTCTAATGTTTGTGCTCCTGCTTGACTCATTTGAGATTCCATTTTACTGGAAAGCTCCTTCATTTTTTTTGCCGCTTTTTGTTGTTTTTGAGCGGCTTTTTGTTTTCTGGATTTACTTTTCTCTTGATCTTCTTTTTCCTCAGGATTTTCCTGTTTCTTATCTTCGCTATTTTCTAATTCTTCCTTCGCTTCTTCCTGCTCTTTTTTTATTTCTTCTTCTAACTTTTCTTCCTTCGGAAGCTCCATCGGCTTGACCAATTCTCCGTTTTCCTTCTCCAGTTTATCAAGATCTTCCTGCAATTCTTCAAACTTTTTATTCAATTCTTCCTGTTTTTCGGCCGAATTATCCTGTTTTTGACTCAAATCCTCCTGTTTTTCAGATAACTCGCTGATTTTCTCTGCAATACGCTTCATTTTCTGCTCCACGTAATACCTTTTTGTAAGTTCAAGCAATTGTTTTAGCGTCTTTTTAGAATTCTTATTTTGCTGCCCAACTTTATCCAATTTCTCACTTAGCTGCTCCTTATTCAATTTCTCCCGCAGTTCATTTAGTTCTTTGAGCATCTTTTCTTGATCTTTCAACTTTCTTTCATTTTCCTCTAAGCGCTCCTGTAATTGTTTTCCCAGTTCTTCTTCCGGCTGATTTTCTTGACGAAAATCATTCAGATTCTCTTTAAGCTTCTCAGAATACTGCTTCATCAATTGATCCTGCCGTTGCTGATTACTAATAAAATTTTTGAGTTGTTGCTGATCACTGTAATTAAGAGCTTCCTTTTCCTTTTGTAATTGCGAAAATTTCTTCAGTTCTTCATCCGTTTTTTCCCGCTTTTGAAGCGATTTATCTATGTTTTCGATCGTTTCTTGTTGGCGCTCCAGTTGATCGTCCTTCAATTCTTCCACAGTAGATTTTCTGAATGTAAAAATGTCAGAACGGGCGCTTTTATATTTATTCACCACATCATTATCGGTTACTTCAAAATAATAGGCATACGCATTTCCGGGAATCAATTTCAACGTGTCTGGAAATGCAGCAATAAATTGATCAACATTTCCCGATTGCAGAGGAAGTTTTTTATACATTTTATTCTTCTCCTCACCTTCTTTATAATAAATCAAACGCAGCGCAGTAAGACCGTAATCATCAGAAACCCGACCTTGGTGATATTGTTGTTGGCCATTTACAGTATCTTTTTTTATCGAAACTTCAATCGTAGGAAAAGCGTCGCGCACTACTTCTATGCGATAATCAAGCGTTTCATAATTAGATAGTGCCGCATTACTTGTGCTTATTCCATAGGAAGTGGTCGCGCTTAAAATCCTCTCAAAACTGAATAAATCAGCCTTTTCCGAGGTAAAATTGAAAGTAGTATCAACGGCAATCCAAGATATTTTTTTAGTATTTGCAGCTTCCAAATTCCAAGTAATACGTGTTCCTTCAGGTACGATAAGACTTCCTGTATTGCTAACTGTCTCGTCCTTTTTTAAAGTATAATTGGGATAATCAAGCTGCATTTTAAAATCGATAATAAGTGGCGCTTTGATGACCGATAACGTATAATCTCTGGATTGCACTTCGTTTGCCATTACATGAAAATCAACATCTGCACTTGGCTGCTCGATGATATAACTGAAACTGCCCGAGCCTTCATTCTTCATATAAAAAGCATTCCCATCAATCACAATTTGTACATTCTCCGGAATTGTACTTCCAGATGCTTTTACCTCTACCTTATAATCTTTATTTTCAATGGTAGTCAAATCGCCCGCATCTATAAGAAAAGCAAACGGTGCTGGCGGCGCATACGCTTTGTCATAATTTACCATGCGCTCGTAGCTGCTATTGAAAATAGGTTCGCCAAAGGCAAAATTAATCACCACAAAAAGGACCAGTGGAATTATCGCATATTTAAGGTATTTAGCATTTTTCCGGTAATCTATGGCAAGTGAAAAAGGTATTGGTTCAAGTTCTTTTTCCCGTTGTTCAATACTTGCTACAACCAGATCAGAACCATTTCCCTGCGCTTTTAGCTGAAGTGTATTAACTAATTTATCGTTTACT
>JBBPYO010000515.1:0-30236 GCA_038199845.1 Flavobacteriales bacterium | reverse complement strand
CTGGTAAAAGAGGACGCTTTTTTGCCTGTCTTTTTCTCATTGCTTCTTTGTAATAATAAGTTAACTGTTAATTAATCACCATTTTTAACTAAAAACGGTCAAAATCAACGCTTTTTTACTTCTTAGGGCGTTTTGCTCCGTATTTAGACCTACGCTGTAAACGGCCTTGAACACCAGCGGTGTCCAATGCGCCACGTACAATGTGGTACCTCACACCTGGCAAATCCTTCACCCTTCCACCTCTAACCAATACTATCGAGTGCTCTTGTAGATTGTGACCCTCACCACCGATATAGGCGTTTACTTCCTTACCATTAGTTAACCTTACACGCGCTACTTTACGCATTGCAGAGTTAGGTTTCTTAGGTGTGGTTGTATAAACACGGGTACAAACCCCGCGGCGTTGTGGGCACGAATCCAAAGCAGCCGATTTACTCTTCTTGGCTATCTTGGTTCTTCCTTTTCGTACTAATTGTGAAATTGTTGGCATAATTTCCTTTACCTAATTATAGTTATTCTAATAACCCTTTTCTAAGGGCTGGCAAATGTATAATAATAATTGACTTAATCAAACCTTAATTGATTAATTTTCAAATGAAATCATGTTATTTTACATCCGCAGTACTTTTATCTTTGTATCTCAGTTGAAAAAATAAGCTAAAAACCTTTCGTTGAAGAATTTCCAAATTTATATCATCCTCCTTTATTTATTTACAACACCTTTTCAAGTCTTAGGGCAAGACCTATATCTTCAACTGAAAATAGAGAAAACCGACAGCACACAAGATATACTGAGCTCGGCTCTACGCTTTCCTGACTTTTCCTCTATGGAAAAACATGTCTTAAAAACGGTGGATAGTATCCAAAAAATAGGTTTTTTTAGTGCTAAAATGGGATCGTTAAAAAAAGAAAACGATACTTTATACATAAGCATTTTGACGCTAGGTGCAAAAACAAAATTCATTCAACTTTATCTTCAAGATTCCGTCATTAAAAATTATGCAAAAAAATTAGGGCTTACAGAAAAAAATGGCCGTTTTTTTATCCCCACAGACAATTTAAAGGACATAATGGCTGATTTTACAACATTGGAGGCAGAAACCGGCCACCCACTTTCTTCGTTTCAATTGAAAAATGTTACTGTAACTACAGATACGTTGAAAGCCACACTCTTGCTCGATCGCGAAAAATTGAGACGTATTAATAAAATTGTCGTTAAGGGATACGATAAGTTTCCAAGAGCGTATTTAAAACATTACGCCAATTTGAATACAGGGAAATTATTTGATAAATCCAGAATCAATAAAAATTTTAACCAGTTGACGGATTTACCTTTTATAAACTCAATAAAAGATCCTGACGTTCTTTTTGAAAATGACAGTACCACTGTTTTTTTATATCTCGAAAAAAATCCTGCAAATCGTTTTGATGGTTTTTTAGGATTTGGTAACAGTGCCGATTCGGGTAAATTGCGTCTTGACGGCTATCTTGATCTGCATTTGCTCAATAACCTCGATTACGGGGAACTGCTGGAAATTAATTACAAGAGCGATGGCAATGACCAGCAAACGTTACGCGCCGCGATTGAATTACCTTTTCTTTTCAACACGCCTTTAGGGCTTCAAGCAGAACTCAACCTCTTTCGAAGGGACACAACATTTTCAACTAACAAACAGGAAATCGGTTTATTTTACCAATTCCCAGGAAATTTACGTCTGAGCACTGGGGTACTTTTAGAAAACTCCACAGCACTCAATGATAGCCTCGCACCATTACAAAACCAAATTATAGATTATGAGAAGACTTTATTTAATATTGGATTTAGTAAAGTGTCTCGCTCTAATGAGAACCTGTTTCCTATTAAAAGCATGTTCAGCTTTAAAACATCCTATGGAAATAGAAATGCGCTAAACATATCGGAATCACAATTTGCCGTGGAAGGCGAGGCCTCCTATGTTTTTAATCTAAATCAAAAACAACGCTTTTATATAGCCAATACTACAAAAAATTTGATAACGGATCAGTATTACAGTAATGAACTTTTCCGTTTTGGCGGTATAACGAGCATTAGAGGATTTGAAGAAAATTCAATAAACGCCAATTTCTATACCGTTTTTAGAACCGAATATAGATATCTGACCGCTCCTGGACTTTATGTACACAGTGTTGCCGACGCTGCCTACTTTGAAAATCAACTGCTCAAAGAACAGAGCTTTATATATAGTTTTGGTCTGGGCGCAGGAATTCTAACCGGTGCTGGTCTACTTAACATAAATTTTGCTAATGGCCTTCGGGAGCGTGAAAACTTCAAATTTTCGAACTCCATACTACACCTGCAACTGACTACATTTTTCTAGGATCGTCACTGCAACTCTCCAATAAAATTAACAAAAGTATAACAAAACATTAGGTTAATTCCTAATTGGATTTCACTCAATAGTTTCAATTTTGGCCAGGCTAATTTAAATAATTTCAAAACATGAAAACAAAATTAAATGGATTGCTAACGCTTTTGTTTGCGTTGGTAGTGCAAATTTCATTTGCACAAACAAAAACAGTGACCGGAACGGTCACCGATGGAAGCGGTGTTCCTCTTCCGGGGGTGAATATTCTCGTTCAGGGAACTGCTTCTGGAACACAATCTGACTTTGATGGTAATTATACCATTGAAGCTGCTACGGGATCAAACCTTGTATTTTCTTATGTTGGTTTTTCTGAACAGACTATAACTGTAGGAAGTGCCAATACGTATGACGCCCAAATGGAGGCCGGTGAGTCTCTTGACGAGGTTGTTGTAACGGCATTGGGTATTTCGAGGGAAAAGAAAACCCTGGGATATGCTACAGAAGAAGTTTCTGGTGATCAAGTAAGTACGGTAACGCAAGGAGGAAACATTGCCAATTCACTTTCTGGTAAAGTATCTGGACTGCAGATCAAGCGTAACAGTAACATAGGTGGTTCTACAAACGTACTTTTACGTGGTACTAATTCTTTAACTGGGAACAACCAGGCACTTTTTGTAGTGGATGGTGTTATAATTGACAACTCAAACAACAATGGTACTGACCAACAAACTGCGGGTGCAGGATATGACTACGGTAATGCTGCTTCCGACATTAACCCTGAAAATATTGCAGCAGTAAACGTACTTAAAGGTGCTGCAGCAACCGCTCTTTATGGTAACCGCGCTTCAAATGGTGCTATCATCATCACTACCAAGAAAGGGAAAAGAGGTGAAGGTCTTGGAGTAACCATTAATTCTGGAATACAGATAGGACGGGTAAACAAAGAAACGTTTCCCACTTATCAGAATCAATACGGTGCAGGATATGGCGCTTCTTACGGAGGTACTAACCCTTACTTTTTTGAGGAAGACGTTAATGGAGATGGAACAAATGATTTAGTAGCTCCATATACTGAAGACGGCTCTTATGGTGGTGCTTTTGACCCTAATTTATTGGTATATCAATGGGATGCGTTCTTTGACCCTACAAGTCCTAATTTCAATACGGCCACTCCATGGAAGTTTGCAGGTGACAACGGTCCGATATCATTCTTTGAAGATGCGGTAACCATCACAAACAGTATTGCTGTATCTGGAGGTACGGATATTTCTTCATTCCGTTTAAACTATTCTAAGTTTGATGCTGAGGGTATTATGCCAAACAGTGAACAAGATAAAAATATTGTAAACTTTAGTGGAAGCTATGATTTTAGCGACGATTTTACGGTTTCAACAAATATCAACTTTATTAATCAGAAAACCTTAGGTCGTAATGGTACAGGATATTCGGACAATATCCTTTCTAATTTCAGACAATGGGCACAGACCAATGTAAACTTTCAGGATCAACGCAGAGCTTACGAACGTACGGGCATGAATTACAGCTGGAACCCTAAGTCTACCACAGATCCAACCCCAATTTTTTGGGACAACCCATATTATATTCGTTATGAAAACTTTCAAAATGATGAACGTAATAGAGTATATGGTAATGTATTGCTACAATATGACATAGCAGATTGGTTAAATGTAACAGGTCGTATGACTATGGACTCTTATGATGAATTTCAAGAAGAGCGCATTTCAACTGGAAGTAACCCAGTGGCGAAATATTCACGTTTCAACAGAACGTTCAGAGAATATAACTATGATCTGATTCTTAACTTTGATCAGGATATTACTGAAGATATCAGCTTTACAGGTTTGTTAGGTACTAACATTCGTCGTAATAATATCAACTCAATATTTGCGATCACCAATGGTGGTTTCGCTGTACCAGGGGTATTTTCACTAGCGAATTCCCAAAACCCTATTGAAGCTCCAATTGAACAAGAGGAACAAATAGGGGTAGATGGTGTTTACGCACAGGCTAGTTTTGGATTTTGGAATAAGATGTACCTAGAAGGTACAATCAGACGAGATGCGACTTCTACGCTTCCTGCAGCAGACAATGCAAATACGTTTTATTACCCATCTGTAACCGGGAGTTATATTTTTTCAAATGACATATCTGCAGATTGGCTAAGTTTTGGTAAAGTACGTATCAACTATGCAGAAGTAGGTAATGGCGCTGATTTCGCTCAATTGAGAGACGTATATATAAAACCTACTCCTTTTGGTTCCGCTAATTTATTCTCAGCTTCGGACAGAAGAAGAAACCCAAATCTTAAAGAAGAGCGCCTTACGAGTTATGAGGGAGGTCTTGAATTAGATTTCTTCAATAGAAGATTAGGTTTAGATGTTTCTCTCTACAGAACTTTAACGAACAATCAAACTCTACCCCTTGCAGTAAGTGGTTCAACTGGTTATATTGAAAAAGTTATAAATTCTGGAGAATTAGAGAATAAAGGTATTGAGGTGTCTCTTAACGCAACTCCTATACAAACAGAATCAGGTTTTAACTGGGATTTACGCGTAAATTTCGCCCGTAACCGTAACGAATTAAGAAGTCTTTCTGCACAAACTGATAATATTGTGTTAGGAAGCTTTCAAGGAGGTATAACTCTCAATGGAACGGTAGGTGAACCTTTTGGTATAATCAAGGGTACAGATTATGTTAAGGATGAAGACGGTAACCGCGTAATAAACGCTAACGGGTTTTTTCAACGTACAGATCCAGACGCCATCATAGGTGATGTCAATCCTGATTATACTGGTGGTGTTTTTAACTCCTTCAGCTACAAAAATTTAAGTTTAAGCTTTTTGATTGATGTTCAAAAAGGTGGTAGTGTCTTCTCACTTGATCAATACTATGGACAGTCTACAGGTTTATACCCGAACACTGCATTTACCAATGATTTAGGAAATCCTGTACGTAATACTTTAGATAATGGCGGTGGTGTTGTATTTAACGGAGTCTATGCAGATGGTAGACCAAATACGACGCGCGTAGATGTAAGCTCCGCTGACGTTTTCGGCTACCAGCGTTTTCCTAACTCAGAATTTGTTTATGATGCAGGTTATGTTAAATTACGAGAAGTTGCCATAAGCTACACCTTGCCAGAAAGCTTTTTAAAGAATGTTTTCTTTGAAGAAGCTACGTTTACTTTGACTGGATCTAACCTTTGGATTATTGATAAGAGCACGCCTTATTCAGATCCAGAATCTGGTCTAAGTTCTGGTAACTTACAAGGCTACCAAAGTGGTGTTTTACCCACTACCAGAGATTATGGATTCAACATTAATCTTAAATTTTAATAAAACCGTATCATGATAATAAAACGAATATTACTTATAGGTTTGGGACTTGTGCTTGCACAATGTTCTGACAATATTGACAACCTCAATATAGATGAGAAATCATTTACAGATGTTCCCGGAGATCCATTAATGACTAATGCGCAGCGCAACTTGGTAGACCAATTGGTTAACACCAATGTAAATACAAATGTATTTCGCCTCTTTGCTCAGCAATGGAGTGAGGCGACATATGTAGACGAGACGCGTTATAACATTACTACACGATCTATCCCACGACGACATTGGAATGCAATTTACAAGGATGTATTAAAGGATATGAAAGAGGCCGCTACACGTATAAGTGCGGTAGAAATAATAAATGTTAATCCTGCACAATTTGAAAAAGATAACGCTATTAAAGCCAACAAATTAGCGATTATTGAAATTCAAAGTGTGATGGCCTATCAAATTCTAGTTGATACTTTTGGTGATATCCCCTATACGGAAGCTTTGGATATTGAGATCATTAACCCAGCGTATGATGATGATGAAGCAATTTATATGGATCTTATCTCACGACTTGATACTGCTCTTGATAATTTAAATATAGCGTACGGAAGCTTTGGAGATCAAGATTTGATTTATTCAGGAGATGATCTTGCAACCGCAACTTCAAAATGGTTGACATTTGGGAATTCCATTAAAATGCGTATCGCAATGCGCATCGCAGATGTGAATCCAGAAATGGCGCAAACTATGGTATCTGAAGTTGCTGATAACATTATTGTTTCTAATGCTCAAAATGCAACATTTCCATATCAAGCAACCACCCCTAACACAAATCCGTTGTGGGTAGATTTAGTTCAAAGTAATCGAAAAGACTTTGTGCCTGCAGATACTTTTGTAAATGCATTAAATGGTCTAGAAGACCCTAGAAGAGATGTGTTTTTCTCAGATCCAGTGGATGGAGAATATCTAGGTGGCCCTTACGGTAGCACTGTACAATATGCTAACTTCTCACACCTTGGAAGTTCATTTTTCGAACCTGATCTACCTGGGGATATCTTTGATGCAGCAGAAGGTAATTTCTTACTGGCAGAAGCCGTAGAACGTGGCTTTATTTCAGGAAGTGCTAGCGAATATTATGATCTTGCAATTACAGCTAACATGGAATTCTGGGGAGTTGGCGCAGATGATATTGCAGCCTACTTAGAAAGAAGTGATGTGGCCTACGCAACCGCCGAGGGTGATTACAAGCAGAAAATCGGTGTTCAGAAATGGATCGCTCTATACAATCGTGGTTTTGAGGCTTGGACAGAGTACCGTCGTCTTGACTTTCCTAAATTGGCAGCTCCAAAAGATTCTGAATTTGATGCCGTTCCTAAGCGTTTTACGTATCCGGTACTTGAGCGTAGCTTGAATGGACCAGGATATACTGCGGCAGCTTCTGCAATAGGTGGAGACGAATTAGATACACCTGTTTTCTGGGATATTAACTAAACAATAGTTTAATATTTTTTATATAAAACCACCTTTCGAGGTGGTTTTTTTATGGCAAAAATGTACTGAAAAAGTCATTTATAAGAATATTCTCGCCATAGAACACCCTTTAAAGCAATATTTTAAAACTAGAAGTATTTGTTTAAAAAATGTTAATTATACGCAAATATGCAATTCAGCGAATACCGTAATTGTAAGTGACGAATTCTCATTAATCGGAGATCATTTCAGTGCCTTTAATAATGTAAAAAACTCAACCATAAAGATTTCTGCGCTACTGATTAATGATCAAGATGGTATAAATGATATGATAAACATGGAACCATTAGAAAATATGGCGGTAGATATTGAAATGGTAATAGTACATAGAGGAGCTTATTTCGACTAATTTCATGATAAAATAGCGCTCATGCAATCTTTCTAAACAGGAAGCAGAACTCGATTGCGTAAAAAGTGACAAAATTAGTTTGTCAATGACCCTTTCTTTAGATTTTCTGAAATCTACTTATGAGCGTTGCATCAAATTTTGGAATGGGTCTTGAATATGGCATTACTCCGCTCGAGGAAATTGATACATCCCGAAAGCTCCACTAACTTGAAGACTAATTTAGATTTAGGGATCTATACTTATAGGACGAAAAAAGAATTAAAACTGGAAGGTTTTAAACTTCACAATGGTAAACGATCAAAAGAATCTATAAACTCATGAGCCTACAATGCCAATATCTTGCTATTGCTATACTCAGAAGACAAATTGGAGCATTATAACGTAAATTTATATAAGCAAGATGTGTGCGATAGAGTGAAATCCTAAAAAAAAATTGTATCGAGATTTACATTTTTCGATTAAAAATAACCTTTCTTGAATACCATTTTTTGCAAAAATCACTCGAAATGACAATTTTCAAAACTTTATTGTAGTATATCGAACTCAGATTTATAGAATTAAAAACAAATCCTGGATTTTTGAGTTAGAACTCTTTAACACGCTACTTATTTTAAAAAGCCACTTGAAATCTTGAGTGGCTTTTTTTAAGATTATAAAATTTGAGTATATATCTAATGATGATTACTCTATCCCATCGCGATAATCCAAAGCTGGTGCTCGATCGCCCAGTAAAGGGATATATTCAAAATCAACTCCTCTTGCCATCTCGAATTCATTTTTGGCAGTTGTTATAATACTGGAGTCATTTATAAGATCAATACCAGTGGCAGCAATCGTTTTTGCAGCAACCATCATTCCCTTTTCCCCTATGCTCATACCTCCTGCAGCAACTGCTTGCCAACTATGTGCGGAAGTACCAGGTACCCAAGTGGCCGCATACATTCCTACGGTGGGAATTGTAAAACTTACATCGCCCACATCGGTAGATCCGCCTGGTTCGGCATTGGGATCATATGCTTCTACTCCTTCTACATTTGCAACGTTCAAAGGCTCATCCAGCGTTTTTGAAATTTCTTCAGCAAAGGCTTTTTCTTCAGCTGTGTAGGTATAACCACCTATTTTGACAAGGTTATCATACATCAATTTTTGAAGGATAAGATTGGGCAATAGTTCGTGGGTACCGCCTATCATCTCGTACTTCATTGTTGTACCTGTGCCCATAGCAGCTCCTTTTGCAGCTTCGACTATACGATCAAAGATATTGATAACCACATCGCGCTCTGGGTGACGGGCATAATAATATACTTCAGCAAAGTCCGGCACTACGTTGGGTGCTTTACCTCCACTGGTAATTACATAATGTATTCTGGATTCCATGGGTACATGCTCACGCATCATATTCACCATATAATCCATGGCTTCCACAGCATCAAGTGCTGATCTTCCCTTTTCTGGAGCGGCAGCAGCATGGGAAGAAATTCCATAAAACCTAAATTTAGCCGACTTATTAGCTAATGCCGCACCGGGATTGGCAGCATTTTTATTTCCGGGATGCCAGTTTAAAGCAACATCAACTCCATCAAACATTCCCTCTCTAGTCAAATATACTTTACCAGAACCGCCCTCTTCTGCGGGACAACCATAAAACTTAACCGTTCCCGATTTCCCAGTTTCCTTTAAATAATTTTTTATTGCTATTGCAGCCGCGGCTGATGCGGTACCAAAAAGATGGTGCCCACAGGCATGACCCGCCACTGCTCCTAAAGATTCTTTGTGAGCCACTGCCTTTTGAGATAATCCTGGCAACGCATCATATTCACCTAACACAGCAATTACAGGAGCACCTTTTCCGTAAGTTGCGATGAAAGCAGTTGGCATTCCTGCAACTCCATTTTCAACCGAAAAATCTTCACTTTTAAGCGTTTTTTGTAATAAATCAGCACTTTTTTGCTCTTTATATCCCATTTCTGCATAATTCCAAATGGTGTGGGCAATTTCACCATATTGGTCTGCCCTGGCATCAATCTGCGCGATAATATCATTTTTTGTGGAATCCTGTGCAAAGCCTGAAGCGCTATATAATAATAGCATAATCGATAACATTGTTCTCATAATTACATATTAATTGTTATTGCCCTTCAATAATTTTATCGTAATTAAAACGATTTTCCTAATTATTTTATAAACATACAGATTACTGTATAAATTTTTAATTAAATTTAAGCTGAAACATATAATATTTCTGAAAATATATAAGAATTTAATACATAAACGTTGTGCCTCCTAAGATTGTTTTCAGTAACGCTGAACTTCTTGCCCGTTTCGGTAGGAAGAGATCTGCTATAGAAACGGCCAGAGATCTATAATAATGATCAAAAAATCACTTATGTAGGGAAGAAATGAAATATTAGAAGATAAAATGTTTAAGACATTTGACATATAATGGCCGTTTGAACCAAAAAAACGATCCAAACAAACTGTGTCCATGAAAACGTATTTCACTTTAAAGATGGAAGTGAATCTGAATGTATCTACCGATAAAAACCTTTTTGCGAGAAACGAACAAAAAGATTGCAGCCGAAATCTCAACACGCAGGGAAACGCCCAAAAAACTATTAAATGGTTAAAATGGTTAGCGAATGTATAAAACGCGAAGTCCTTTCTTTAAGAATAACATGCGATATGGGACACTTTACGATTATTCAAAAAAATTTATATATCCGCCAAGTAGTTTTAAATAAATATGCCAATAAGTTGGGATTTGCAAAATCAAAAACAGAGATTTCCCTCTTATGGAACAAGTTTTACAAAAGAATTCCATTTTTAGGGGAGCGGTAAATGACCGTTACATTTTGGAATCTTGCAGTAGAGAAAAAGAGCAGTATCAAAAAAAAAAGAGAAGCTCCAATAAATTTGAAATAGTACTTTTAATAATCAGCGAAAACGTTTGAATATTCACATATTCTCAACTGCGGGATATCTTTGCTATGCAGAGCATAATATTTTTTGCATTTTATTTATTTTTTATCACTGATATTATATTAATATTAAATTATAGTCAAATTATTATGAGAAAATTATTGTCTTATTAATTTTTTATAACCATTTTTGAAACTGCTAAAATCAACTAAACAATTACGTATGAAATCAAATTACAAACTAATACTGACGCTTTTTATGGCATTGGTAGTGCAACTGGCGTTTGCACAATCAAAAACAATAACCGGTACGGTTATAGACGAGCAGGGAATGCCATTACCCGGTGTGAATATCCTTGTAAAAACCTCTTCGGCCGGTACACAAACCGATTTTGATGGTAACTATAGTATCCAGGCTACTACTGGTGATATTCTTGTTTACAGCTATGTGGGTTTTACACCACAAGAAGAAATCGTGGGGCCTAATGAAGTAATCGACATCACTTTGACCGCAGGCGAGGCTCTTGAAGAGGTGATTGTAACCGCGCAGGGAATCACTCGCGAAAGAAAAGCACTGGGATATGCGGTCGCTGAAGTTGACAGCGAGCAGCTTGAATCAAGGGCAGAAGGTGATATCGGCCGTGTCCTAAGTGGTAAAGCTTCTGGTGTGAACATCACCGCTCAGAGTGGCCTTTCAGGATCAGGAACTAACATTACTATTAGAGGTCTAAGCTCTTTTAGTGGCAGTAATCAACCTTTATTTATCGTTGATGGTGTTCCTTTTAGTAGCGATACTAATGCACAGGGCGATTTTGTGGAAGGAAATTCTGGCGGAAGCCGATTTTTCGACCTCGATCCTAATAACATTGCAAGCGTAAATGTACTTAAAGGCCTTGCCGCTGCTACTCTTTATGGTACTGCCGGTAGAAATGGGGTGATATTGATCACCACTAAAAATGGAGGCTCTAAGGGTGGAAGGAAAAAGAATGAAGTTACTATCAACACCTCTGTGTTCTTCAATGAAATAGGATCTATTCCTGAATACACCAATAAATTCGGAAATGGTTTTGATCAAGGCTTTGGCTGGTTTTTTAGCAACTGGGGACCAAGTTTTTCAAAAGATGGTGTTGCAGGATGGGGCCGCGACGCTGGCATTGATGACAATGCCACTCTACCACACCCCTACTCTACTGCAAGCACAGGTACTGGTATACCACAAGCCTTTCCAGAATTTCAAGGAGTGCGGTATGCATGGAAGCCTTATAATAGTGTAGAAGATTTCTTTAGAACAGGTACTGTTACTAATACAACAGTGAGTGCATCCGGTGCTTCTGATGATGGTAAGGTTACCTATAATATTAGCGGTGGGCATCTTGAAGATCAAGGTTTTGTTCCAGAAAATAAAGTAGTACGAAATACTTTGGGTATTGGTGGAAAAGCGCAATTGACCAATAACTTTACTGTTTCCGCTACCATGAATTTTAGCAGGACAGATTTAAAATCGCCCCCGGTTTCAGCTGGAGACGGTAATACGGTGTTTGCAGGTGGAGGCTCTTCTGTATTCTCGAACGTGTTTTTTACACCCCGAAGTGTTGATTTAAATGGGCTACCATATCAGAATCCATTGACTGGATCAAGCGTTTACTACCGCCAGTCAAATAATTTGCAAAACCCAAGGTGGACGCTGTACAATGCGAGTTCGCAGCAAATAACGAATAGGGTTTTTGGAAACACCGCAGTCACTTATGATTTTACTGAAAATCTGAATTTGACGTATCGGTTAGGAATAGACGTTTACAGTGAAAATAACACCAATTATCAAAATAAAGGAGGTGTAACGGATAATACCAGAGTACGAAGTGGTTTTTATGACACCTATAACAATACAAATTACATCTGGGATCATAACCTTTCATTGAGTGGAAACTACGACCTCTCAGATAACCTTGGATTATCATTTAACCTAGGCGCCACAACACGTAGAACAGTATTTGATCAAAATGGTGTTTCCAGTTCTGGTCAGCAGGTTTTTAACGTATTGCGTCACTTTAACTTTCAGTTGCAGGATGAGATTCAGTTTTTTTCTGAACAGAATATTGCCGGCGTTTATGGACAGGCTGAACTTGATTATGATTCTTACCTATACTTAACTTTGGCCGCACGTAACGACTGGGTTTCTAACCTTTCTCAAGACAACCGTTCTATAGGCTATCCTAGTGCGAGTGTTTCCTTTCTCCCTACTGCCGCCTTTGAAGGAATGCGCGGTAGCAAAGTCTTGAACTTTCTGAAACTTCGGGCTGGCTATGGAACATCTGCTAACTTCCCATCAGGATATCCAGTGGCGACAAGAACTTTACTGGATACACAAGCTTTTATTGATAATGGAGGGAGTTTTGTAACCACAAATACTACAGATGATAATCGGGGCAATCCAGATCTCAAGCCCGAAACTTTAACCGAATTGGAATTTGGAGCAGAATCCCGCTGGTGGAATAACAGGATTAACTTGAGTGCTTCCTATTTTTCCCGGGTAACCAAAGATCTAATCGTAAATCGTGACTTAGATGCATCTTCAGGCTTTACCAGTACCAGCACAAATATTGGTGAGATTAATGTAAAAGGTCTAGAAATTGATTTGGGTGTTGATGTTTTTGATAATAGGGAAGGTTTCAGCTGGAATCTCAATGCAAACTTCAGCGCTATAGATCCCGTAGTAAAAGACTTAGGCGCTGACACAGATATCATCGTATATTCTGGTTTTACAAACCTTGGTAATGCCGCGATACCCGGAAGGCCACTAGGAACTATAGTAGGATCGAGAATATTGAGAAACGATAATGGGGATCTGGTAACCAATAGTCAGGGAGATTATGTAGTCGAAACCGGACAGTTTGAGATAGGTAATCCCAATCCAGACTATACGCTCAACGTAGGGAGTACCATGACCTATAAAAATATAAGTTTCAATTTTTTAATGAGTCATGTTTCAGGAGGCGACATCTATAGTCAAACTGTAGCTACCTTATTGGGAAGGGGGTTGACCACTGATACGGAAGACCGCTTGAACACTTTTATTCTGCCAGGTGTCAATCAAGATACTGGAAATCCCAACACCATTCAGATCAATAATTCACAATATTATTTTGACAATATCCTGTTTGGACCAGATGAGCTTCAGGTATATGATGGTTCAGTAGTGAGATTGCAGGAAGTGTCTTTAGGATATTCCTTACCTGCATCCATTCTGGATAAAACACCATTTGGTTCCTTAAAAATAAGTGTGTCTGGCTACAACCTATGGTTTGACGCCTACAATACTCCCGATGGAATAAATTTTGACCCGAATGTTGCCGCTCTTGGGGTGGGGAACGGTCAAGGCTTTGATTTCCTAAGCGGACCTAGTTCTAAACGATATGGTCTCAGCGTTCAAGCCTCATTCTAAATATTAAAAAACCAATTATGAAAAGAATATATATATATTTAATAGCGATACTTGCAACAGGAGCGGTTTTCTATTCCTGCGAAACTACAGACCTGGATTTAACAAGCAATCCCAATGCACTGGATACTACCCAAACAGATGTGGACTTTTTTAACAACGCCATACAGTTAAGGTATGGAACGCTTATGGATAGTTTGGGCAGTGATAATGCTGAACTTGTACGTATAGAATAC
This sequence comes from Flavobacteriales bacterium, assembly GCA_038199845.1. Classification (GTDB taxonomy): domain Bacteria; phylum Bacteroidota; class Bacteroidia; order Flavobacteriales; family Flavobacteriaceae; genus Leeuwenhoekiella. The sequence continues at coordinate 16,072 of JBBPYO010000515.1, read as the reverse complement.
TTGGGAAGCCGTAACTATTTAAATGCCTTTGGACCTACCGCATTTGATTATGTATGGGATGACGCGTATCGTCAAATACTTGCAGATTTAAAAGCGATGACCCCAATAGCGATGGCCAATGAGCAATACAAGCATCTGGCCATTGCTCAGGTTTTATCTGCAGATGTGCTTGTCACTCTTGTAGACAACTTTGGTGATGTACCCTATTCTGAAGCGCTTCAAGGTGCAAAGGATCTTTTAAACCCTAATGTGGATTCTGGAGCAGCAGTATATGCTGCCGCGGAAGGAATGTTGAATGAGGCGATAGCTAACTTCAATAGAGAAAATTCTCAACCAGGCCCTGATACGGATTTTTATTATCAAAATGATTATGTCAAATGGATAAAACTTGCCAATACCCTTAAAATGAAAATCTATTTGCAGTCCCGTCTGGTAGATGATGCTGCCCTGAGTAAATTCAACGCGGTTGTGGCGACTGGAAATTACATCACCGATACCAGTGAAGATTTTCAATTTCAATGGGGTAGTAATGAAAACCAGCCCGATACCCGCACGCCAAAATATGCAGCTAATTACACTCCTACGGGAGCAGAAGATTATTTGTCTAACTGGCTAATTGGCACCATGCAAGAAAAAAACGATCCCCGTATTCGTTATTATTTCTATAGACAGGTAAGTCAGGTACCAGGACAAGAAATTGCGCCTAACGGAGAAACATTGACATGTTCTTTAGAGAGTGCTCCCCAGCATTATATAGATGGAGGTTTTACTTTCTGTGGCTTGCCCAATGGATATTGGGCCCGGGATCATGGAGATAACGATGGCACTCCCGGAGATGGGTTCTTAAGAAGCACCTATGGTGTTTATCCTGCCGGCGGAAGTTTTGACGACAGTAGATTTGAGCCCATTTCACAAGGTGGTGGGGGAGCAGGAGCTGGTATTACACCACTTATGCTCGCTTCGTGGGTAGATTTCATGAAAGCCGAAATGGCTTATCTGGAAAATCCTGCCAGCGCTAAGGAGTTCATAATCGCCGGAACTCAAAAATCCATTGCTAAGGTTACTCCTTTTGGAAATTTAGACCCTGATGCCGACTTGAGCGTAGCGCCCACAGATAGCGATATCAGTGCTTATCTGGATATTGTAGGATCAGAATATGAAAATGCTTCGGACACTGAAAAGTGGAACGTGATGGCTGAACAATTCTGGATTGCCTCTTTTGGTAATGGAACACTCAATTACAATTTCTATAGAAGGACCGGCTACCCTACTACACTGCAGCCAAATAGAGAGCCAAATCCAGGAGGGTTTATCCGTTCATTGAGATATCCCGCGAACTTTGTAAACAATAACTCTTCTGTAGATCAAAAGCCCCAAGTGACTGCACAAGTATTCTGGGATACAAATCCTGCCTCACCAGAATTTCCAAAATCTAATTAAAAAATAACTTCAGTATGAAAAATATAAAACTAATACTTGTCTTTACTATGTTTGCCTTCGTATGGGGATGTAGTGACAGCGACAGGATCGTGGATGAGGTTCTTGATACGACAACCTCTGGTGGCATCTTGAGAACTTTGAGTACAAATACAGGGGCTTTTGATTTCAACGACCCTTCAGTGGCCTGGTCGATAACCGTAGAAGCACAGGATGAAGAAAACGGTGATTTGCTTGAATCCGTAAAGGTTTATGCAAGTTTATATCGTGATGCAGGATTGGTTGGAAAAGAGGAATTTGTAAAAGAAATCCCTGCATCTGCTTTTACCTTAGGAATAAATGATCTTCCTGTAGGTGATATCACGGCTTCTTTAGCGGAGGTGGCAAGCAGTCTTTCCTTGAGTAATAATGATTATAGCAATACAGATGAATTCAGGATTAGACTTGAATATGTAATGACTAATGGACTTACTTGGAGCAATGCAGATGCGGGTGGCACCGTGCTCACAAGCGCATACTTTAAATCGCCCTATTTATATACAGTTCCATTTTCTGAACTCTAAATGCTTTTCTATTTCTAATGAAAATCATAATTTAATGACGAAACAAAGTGAAAATTATACTTTACGTGATAGCGTCACCTTGATAAGATTTTAATTATCGGTGAGGATTTTATTCTAGCCGTGATAAGAAATAGCATTATAATTAGATTCCATCGGTATATGAATCTTTCTGTAAAATTTATAAACAGAAAAACAAGTAACACTTTTAGAATAAAGAAAAACTAAATTAATTAGCCAATTTAGTTTTGAGGGGACCGCGTAATAAGCGGTCCTTTCTTATTTATAACCACTTAAGGTATTTGAATAGCTATTTTAAAAACCATAAAACTTAATCTAACTTTGTAACATGAGCAAAGAAACTAATATTTATGGCACCCGTGCCATTATTGAAGCCATTAAGGCTAATAAAGAAATAGGTAAAATATACCTTCAAAAAGGACTTGTAAATCCGTTGAGCAAGCAATTGGAGCGGTTAATAAAAGATGAAAGCATCTCTTTCTCCTATGTACCGGAAGAAAAACTCCACAAACTTTCTTCACAGAATCATCAAGGTGCCGTGGCTACTATTTCCCCTATCCGCTTTGCAGATTTTGGCCAAGTGGCCGAAGCCATTTTGGCAGGAGAAAAACCGGGACTTTTTTTATTGCTTGATCAAGTATCGGATGTGCGCAACTTTGGCGCGATCATCCGCACGGCAGAATGTACTGGGGTTGACGCCATAATCATCCCAAAATCTGGTGGAGCACCAGTCACTGAGGATACTATTAAAACTTCAGCTGGAGCGGTATTCAATATTCCCATTTGCAAAGTAGAACATATTAAAGACGCAATTTTTTACTTACAGGGATCCGGCGTACAAATAGTTGCGGCCACCGAAAAAACTGAAGATCTCATTTATAACATCGATTTTAAAAGCAATACCGCCATAGTTATGGGAAGTGAAAGCAAAGGCGTTACATCTGGAGTACTCAAACTGGTAGACCACAAGGCAAAACTACCAATGAGTGGCAAAATAAGCTCCCTTAATGTTTCTGTAGCCTGTGGTGCTTTTTTATATGAAGTTGTTAGGCAGCGTCTACTTTAGTGTATCGCTAAATTTGCAAGATTTGCGATTTAGTTAACGAAAAAGATATTTCTTCGTATTAGTGATTGCTATATCCAACTGCTTAAGTTTCAGACATTTTATAATGGATATTGAGGAATAGTCTCATTTACCCAAAACAATTCTTATTAAAGCATTTCCTTAATCCTTTTCTAATGGATCATGGGTATATTCAAACAATTTAAAAGTTATTGAATTTAAATAACATCGATTCCAGTTTAATAACATCAAACGTTTTAGTAAAAATATATAAGAATTTTAGATACTTTGCTTATTATAAATGCACATTTTATTGCTTATTAACATTTTTTAACTCATTTTTGACAAAATTAATACTCAAACAATTTAATATGAAATCAAACTACAAAGTATTGCTTACGCTATTTATGGCTTTGGTAGTGCAACTCGGGTTTGCACAAACCAAAACAATAACGGGTACGGTTATAGATGATAGTGGTATGCCCTTGCCGGGTGTGAACATTGTGATAAAGGGTTCTACTGAGGGTACACAAACCAATTTTGATGGTATGTACAGTATAGACGCAAAAACAGGGGGTACTTTGATTTTTTCCTACATCGGTTTTGCCAATCAGCAAAGAGCGATAGGCTCTTCAAACATAGTCGATGTTCAAATGGAACCTGGTGAAGCCTTAGAAGAAGTGGTGATAACAGCACTTGGTGTTAAATCTACGCCAAGATCTGTCACTTATGCAGTCGAAAATGTTACAGCTGAAGATATAGAGAACACTGGTGAAACCAACTTAGTAAATTCACTCTCGTCAAAATCTGCCGGGGTAAGTGTTGTAAGTGCCTCTGGTTCCGTAGGTGCGTCTTCAAATATTAGGATTAGGGGAAATACTTCAATTGGCAGGTCCAATAGCCCACTGTTTGTTGTAGATGGGGTTCCCATTGACAACTCCACGAGCGATAATGGTGTGGGAGGTGCAGACAACTCGAACCGAGCTATAGACATCAATCAAAATGACATTGCATCAATGGATATTTTGAAGGGTACCGCAGCCCAAACATTGTATGGTCTCCGTGCCGCAAATGGGGTAATACTCATTACTACTAAAAAGGGTAAAGCTGGAGCCCCAGTTGTTTCCGTGTCCTCAACAATACAATTCAGCATGGTAAGTCAGTTACCTGATCTACAAACCGAATTTGCTCAAGGTAGGTCAGTAGACGGAGTAACAACTTATAGAGGTCCTGAAACCGGAGAGGGATTCAGTTGGGGACCGGCAATCTCGTCGCTGGAGTATGATGGAGCTACTGATTATCCTTACAGTAGGTTCGGAAATCTCGTGCCTACGGGGCAGGGCAACGGTCAGCCAGCCGAGGGCTATGATCACTATGATTTCTTCGGTACTGGCGTTCTAAATGAACAGAACGTCTCGGTAAGGGGAGGTTCTGAAAATATTAGATATTACCTTTCAGGAGGAAAATTGAACCAAACAGGTGTTTCCCCTAAAGAAGAATTTGACCGTAGATCCTTTAGGGCAGATTTAAGTGCCGATCTTACTGATAAGCTGGAAATTTCTGCGAGTGGTACATATGTCACCTCTGGGGGCCGAAGGGTTCAAAGGGGTTCTAATGTTTCTGGTATAATGTTGGGGCTCCTAAGGGCTACCCCATCTTTTGATAATGGTAATGGCCTTAACGGAAGGATAGCAGCAAATACGCCATCCTCTTATCAACTCCCTGACGGTGCTCAGCGCAGTTACCGTGGCGGCGTTTACGACAACCCGTACTGGACTGTTGCAAAAAACCCATCCACCGATGCTGTAAAGCGCTTTTTGGGAAGGTTTTCTGCTGAATATAAACCTTTTGACTGGGCAACTATAAGGGGTACGCTTTCCTACGATGAATATTCTGATGTACGCAAAGCAGGTGTGGATATAAACTCTGCTGGTAATCCACAAGGTCAAGTATTCGATAATTCCATTTTTAGTGAAGACATCAATTCACAACTTCTTTTTCTTTTTGATAAAAATATAACCGAGAAATTAACTTTTAACGCGCTAGCAGGTTATGATGGTTTTCGCACATCAACTTTAAATAGAACTGTATTGGGAAATGCATTGACCATACCAGGATTTTTCCATGTGTCAAACACTGCAAGTCAAGCGACAAGTGAAAATGTCGACAGAAAACAATTGGACGGGTTGCTAAGTGAAATACGATTAGGATATAACGAAACATTCTTTTTAAATGGAGCTTTTAGAAATGACTGGTCCTCCACACTGCCTGAGGATAACAATGCTTTTCAATCCTACAGTGTGGGAGGTGCAATGGTAATTACCGAATTTTTGAAAAACGATATTCTGAATTACGGTAAATTAAGAGCCTCCTATGGTAAAACGGGTAACGATGCCCCGACTTTTGCAACGCTTACCTATTATAATGCCGCAGCCTCTGGAGGAGATGGGTTTATTGACGAAAATCAGTTTCCTATTTTTTCAACAGTGGCCTTTGAGCGTTCCGCTCAATTGGGTAATGCTGGAATACGACCAGAGATCACCAAGGAATACGAATTTGGGGGCGAATTCAGGTTCTTTGATTCAAAACTTCGTATAGATGCTACATATTATAATAAAGAGACGACTGATCAAATTATCTCAGTAGATCAGCCAGCTGTTACAGGGTATACATCTAGGGTTGTTAACGCAGGAGTAATTACAAATAAAGGCTGGGAAATTGTAGGTTCTCTTCAACCTATAAGAACCGATAATTTTAGCTGGAATATTGATGTAAACTGGACTGCCTATGAAAATGTGGTCGAAGAACTTGCTGAAAACGTAGAATCCATAACCTTGGCAGGGTTTACCTCTACCTCATCACGGGTAATAGCGGGGCAACCTTATGGTGCTCTTTTCGGCTCTAGATTTCAGCGCAGTGAAAATGGGGACGTCTTGATAGATGAAGATGGCTTTCCCTTACCAGATCCTGAAGATGGCGTTATTGGGAATCCAATACCCAATTGGACCATGGGAATCAGAAACTCATTCAGCTATAAAGATTTTTCGCTTAGTGCATTATTAGATGTGAGGCAAGGTGGAGATGTCTGGTGTGGTACCTGCGGAATTATAGACTACTTTGGTACTTCACAAAAAACAGCGGATCAAAGGGGAATAACTGATTTTGTTTTTCCTGGTGTCAATGCCACAACTGGTGAACCGAACACTAAACAGGTCGCTCTCGCAAATCCAGCAAATGGAATAAATTCCTATTATTGGGTAAAAGACGCTTTCGGAGGAATTTCAGAAGATAACATTTATGATTCTTCATGGATTAGGCTAAGAGAAGTTTCCCTTGCGTATTCCTTACCCACTAAGCTACTTGACAATACATTTTTATCATCGGGGTCAATAACGGCATCTGCACGTAACTTGTTTCTCATTACAGATTATCCAGGTATAGATCCTGAAACCAACTTAACCGGAGCTAGCAATGGCGTTGGCTTGGATTACTTTAACCAGCCAAATACCAAAAGTTATGCATTAACAGTAAAGCTTAATTTTTAAAAAAAATCTTATGAAATATATAGAATCCATCAAATATGTGTTAATTCTGATTCTTGCGGTTTCCTTATCAACTTCATGCACATATGACGACGTTAATCAAGATCCCACAAGGCCAGGAGGAGATGCAGTTCCTCTGGTTGCGATAGTGCCAGCAATGCAAACGCAGACACATCGGAATATCGAGGCTGTCTTAGGCCGCTATTCTGGTATTATAACACAACAATGGCAAGGTTTTGACGCACAACAGTTACAATATACATCTTATGTCATAGGAGAGAACGATACAGACAACCCATGGAATTTTGGCCTGTACACAGGCTCTATGCGAGATGCTGCTGATATAATTGAACGCGCCACAAATACAGATGCCCCATACACTAGAGGAATTGCTGAGATCTATATGGCAATTAATTTAGGTATCGCAACGAATATGTGGGGCAATGTTCCTTATTCGGAAGCATTCTTGGGAGAAGAGAATCTTACTCCTAAATATGATGATCAAGAGGAGCTTTATGGTGTTATTCAACAACTATTGAACATGGCAATAACTGATTTAAGTGGTGAGGATCCCGCTGAAATTCAAGGTAGCTTAGTGGATGGAAGCCCTGCGGATTGGATTAAGTCAGCACATGCACTGAAAGCTCGTTTTTATTTACAGCAAACCAGTGTTTCTGCAAATGCGGCTCAACTTGCGCTAGATGAAATTGCCTTAGCGGTTTCCAGCAATATAGAGCAACAGGATTTCTTTTTTGAAAACACTCAAAATGGAGGGCATCCATTAGCATTATTTGGGCTTCAACGTCCAAATACAATGATCATTGGTGATTATTTTGTAGATATTATGAATGACGATCCTAGAAAAGATTTATATATGGCACCTATAGATGGAGGTAATTTTGCGTACTTTGAAAATGACAACGCAAATCTTTTTTGGTCTCAACTTGACAGCCCTTCACCTGTTATTAGTTATGCCGAGGTGAAATTTATAGAGGCCGAAGCCTTACAAAGAACAGGTGGTAATGCTTTGCAAACTTTAAAGGAGGCTGTTCGTGCCAATATGGAATATTTGGGAATTGCAAATCCGGCAATAGAAAAGTATTTAATTACTATTATCACTGCTAATATTGAAACAATTATTACTGAAAAATATAAAGCAATGTATGGTCAATCATCTTTACAGACATGGAATGATTATAGAAGGACAGGATTTCCAACTATCATTGCAGATCCCAACGGCTCCAATGGTAATGACCCATCTGGTATAATTCCTAGACGTCTTCTATATCCCATCACTGAAAGATTATCAAATCCCAATGCTTATCAAAATGCTATAGATGCGCAGGGCGGTCATTTATTGGATGATGAAATTTGGGTGTTTCCTAGTAAATAGATCAAACCTAGAAATTGATTTTCATATCAAAATAATTAATTTAGATATATAAAATTAATTGTCAAATAGTTCTGTTAGCAAAAAAGTTAATCAATTAGCCAATTTAGTTTTCAGGGGTCGTTTTATAAGCGCCCCCTTTTTTGTGGGTAGAAATAAATCCTAACACATGCTTCTGATTTTTATTGTCGTCTACAAATAATCAGCGTATTATAGTCAGTATCTGGTATAATCAACCCATTTACAGCACTCCAACAGGAAATTCCGGATGATGCAGAAACTTATACAACAACTTTAAAGATAAGACTAAACAAATTTGCAGACAGTCTGAACCTTTTGAATCTACATCGGGATGCGCAGACATACGCAACAAGCAAGAGATTCGCACTTCCCCAGTATGCATGAGACTTTTACTGAAACAACAGAACTTGCCGCGATGCGTATGGATGCAAATAGATGCGTGTCCTCATTCACAATACGAATCCTATAATTAAAAACGAACTGGATAAACTCGCTCCACTGGTATTGACTGACGGAATTCAGATTCAGGATTTTTCTCTTCTGGCAAATTTAAATCCGGCCCGTGTTGACTTCGTTGATATTGTACCTCAGCAATACTGTTATGGCCCAAAAATTTTTGGGGGAATAGTGGCTGTTTCCACTAAAGAAAACGACTTCAAATTACCTGAAAATAGCGTAAACAGCCTGAATTTCGAACTTTTGGCATCCATAAAAACTGCTGATTTTGAGCCCAAGACTTATCAAAATACAACAGATTTAAATGAATACCAGACTATAGAACACAACTGTATTGGAATCCTCAGGTCGCTATCACGCAAAAACCGCAACATATTACCTTTTTTACTTCAGATGAACGAGAGGTACTTGAAATCGTACTGACAGGCTATAGTGTTTCCGGAGAAAAAATAGAAGTAAAGAAAACCTTCCGTGTTTCGGCAGAGCAATGAATTCATTTTTCTTTTCCAAGAATTGATTTTTCATTTTGAGCTTCGGAAATTTCCTCTTCGACTTCATTTTGAACATTTTCGTCTTCCGGCAGAATATCTATAAAATTCCCTTTTCCGTCAAAATGGCGTAAAAATGGGTCATTTTCTTGGTTAAATTCGGGTTTTTCCCATTCATATTTAGCCGGTTGCGGAATTTTTTGCTTAATAAAAAACGCCAATAACAATCCGCTCAAAAAACCACAAAGATGCCCTTCCCAACTCATCCCGGGATCTAGCGGCATAGTTCCCCAAACAAGGCTTCCGTAGAGAAAAATAACAATCAGCGAGAATGCAATAAGCCGATAATGACCAGACCAGATCCCCTTAAAAAATAAAAATGCCGCCAAGCCATACACAATTCCACTTGCACCAATATGATACGCTTCTCGACCAATGAGCCAAGTTCCCAAACCTGAAAATAAAACCAATAGCAAAAAAACCTTCCACGCCACTGCCCGGTAGAAATAAAAAAGACCTCCCATAAGTACAATAAAAGGAATGCTGTTGTTATATAAATGCTGTAAAGTGGAATGAATAAATGGTGAAAACAAAATTCCCTGCAGCCCGGAAACAGTTCTGGGTAAAATACCATGGTTTGTAAAATCCTGATGAAAACGCAATTCAAACCAGAAAACGAGCAACATCATAAAAACCAGAAGTAACGGGTATACCAGCACACCTCGACTAAATTTGAAATGCTCTGTTTCTTTAGAAGTTTTCATGCTTTTTTCTATGCAATTAAGTTACCAAAAAAGAAATATCGAAAGATTGTCATAGGCTAATTTAATTTAAATAATTTTGAAACATGAATGCACCACTCGCAGAACGTTTACGTCCCAAAACCCTTGATGATTATTTAAGCCAGGAACACTTGGTGGGAAGTAACGGGGCACTTACAGCTTCCATTAAAAGAGGAATCCTTCCATCTATTATTTTATGGGGACCGCCCGGCGTTGGCAAAACCACTTTGGCATCGATTATTGCGGAGGAATCGAAACGTCCATTTTATACGCTGAGTGCAATAAGCAGCGGCGTAAAGGATGTACGCGAGATTATAGAAAAGGCGAAATTATCTGGCGGACTGTTTACCCAGAAAAACCCGTTACTTTTTATTGATGAGATCCACCGCTTTAGTAAATCGCAGCAGGATTCACTGCTGGGCGCTGTTGAAAAAGGCTGGGTGACGCTTATAGGTGCCACTACCGAAAATCCCAGTTTTGAGGTGATTCCTGCATTGCTCTCCAGATGTCAGGTCTATGTGCTCAAACCCTTTACGGTGGAAGATCTTGAAAAACTGCTGCAACGGGCCATGAAACAGGATTCCATTCTTTCAAAGAAAGACATAGAACTCAAAGAAACGCAGGCATTATTGCGCCTGAGCGGTGGCGATGCCCGGAAATTACTGAATATGTTTGAGCTTATAATCACCAGCGAAACTTCAGAAAAAGTAGTGGTTACCAATGATATGGTGCTCAACAAAGTGCAGCAGAATACCGTGCTTTACGACAAAACCGGCGAGCAGCATTACGATATCATTTCAGCTTTTATAAAATCTATACGCGGAAGCGATCCCAATGCTGCTGTCTATTACCTCGCACGAATGATTGAAGGTGGTGAAGATGTAAAATTCATAGCTAGACGCCTTATTATTTTAGCTTCCGAAGATATAGGCAACGCCAATCCTACAGCATTGGTGATAGCAAACAATTCGTTTGCCGCAGTAAATACCATAGGCTATCCTGAAGCGCGCATCATATTGAGCCAGTGTGTGACCTACTTGGCCACTTCTGCCAAAAGCAATGCGGCCTATATGGCCATTAACAAAGCACAACAACTTGTCAAGCAAACCGGTGATCTTCCCATCCCTTTAGCGCTGCGCAATGCACCAACCAAATTAATGAAAGATCTGGGCTATGGTGATGAGTACAAATATTCCCATGACGGAGACGGTAATTTTATCGCACAAGAGTTTATGCCAGATGCCGTAAAAGGAAAAGCCCTCTACATCCCGGGTGACAATCCACGCGAAGAAGGGCTTCGGAAATTTTTAAAATCTAGATGGAAAGACAAATACGGTTATTGATTTTTTTTAGATAGCACTAGCGGAACAACAAGGTACCGTGATGTCTGATTTTCTATAAAGTCATCTTATAATCTAAGCTTCTCAACACGCAATTTCCCTTCGCTATGGTAAATAAAACATTACTAGATTTGACAATAACCAATCAATTATTAAAGTCAATTTAAAGAATTTACATTAGATAAAACTAAAATCCTTGACTTCACTTTTTAGCCTTGAATTCCATTTTGATAAGACCTTGTACACCTTTTATTTCCCGCTCTACGGTAAATGTATCACCTTGTAAACTACCAACACCTACAAATTCACTGGTATTCACAAGAAAAGAACCAGCAGATGTTTTGCGTGCTTCACCTATTTTAGAATCGCCTTCATAAAAATCAAAGCCTGAAGCAGTACGTTTAAGATTATAGCTTCCATCAGTACTAAAATAAAGGTCAAATTCTTCCGTTTTTAGGCTATTTTCAACAGTTTTAGCCCGTTTTTCTGCTCCTTTTGCACTTTCCTGCATAGTGGTACTTTCTTGTGGTAAGGCATCAGAATTGCCTGTAGCTGTTGTTTTTGTATTTTGTGCTGTACGGGGAACTGCACTCACTACCACCGTCTTTTTGGTATTTTGTTGAGACTGCACTGGAGTTTTATCTTCCGCAGTATTTTCTGTAATCATTGTATCGCTCTTCCTGGTGTTTTTCAAGTTAATGACCTCATCAGAATACGTGTAACCTAGTTCTTCAAGGCCGGTCATCGCTTCGCGCATGACCTCATTATATGCACCTTCATATTCTTTTATCTTACTTTTGCCTTCTGGCGAGGTATAAACCACTTCGCCTCTACAATTCGCTAGGGTATAAGTCAGATTCGTTCCTAAAAAGCCACCGGCTTCAGCTTCCATATTAAGGGTATTACAACCATTTGCATTGGCATCAGAAGGAAGCATTTCACCTGAGATATAGGCGTCAAATCCGTATTTTTTGAACAAGAACTTGGTCAGGTTATTAATTTTATATTGATTGGGTTCCTTTTGAAAACTGAATTGTTGCGGTATGATAATATACTTGTATTCGCTTAAATCTTGCGCTTGGACATGCAAGGTGAAGAGCACTGCACCTAAAAGGGTAATTATATTTTTCATTTTATTTCTTGGAATTAATTATAAACTGCATGCCCAACTGTAAGGCCATAGTGTTGCTTTTGGCTAGGTTTTGATAACCTAGCACATTATCTGCTGAAATATAAAGATTAAATTTCGCAATTTGTGCGGAAACCAGAAAACCTATATTGGCGGCAGTATACGGATCTATTGTATAGGTAAATTTAGTATGCAAAAAACTGAGCAACCGCGCGTCCAGATAACCCGTAAGCGATGCCTGCGGAAATCGTGGCCTGTTCACGGCAAAAAGCGTGAGCCCCGTCCGAAAACGATAGGTATCTTCTTCTGGATTGAGACAGTTGCATACCAATGGCTCGCCAAACCTGTATTCTAAGGACGAATAAAACTTCGTAGGCCGCATGGTAGCATAAGAAACACCGGTTTCGTTACCGTAGGCCACATTCGCTTTAAAATCATTGACTAGTTGGTCATAATACGGAGGTTCCTCGTTTGTTTCAGTAACGGTGGGATAAATAAAACCGATCCCATCAAATTCATAATTTCCACTGGCAGAAATCTCTCTGGTGTTCTTGCTGTGGTAAATAAAACCCAGATCTACCAGACTTGCAGTAACCCGCCATTGCCGATCCCATTTATAACTGAAGCCTACGTCTACCCCCATCCCATAATTACCTCCAAATAAAGAACTGGAAATTACATCTGCCGCCTCAAGGTTTCTAAAGTCGTCAACGCCAGACATTTTAAAACTGGCATCAAGCCCCCTAAGACTATGTCTGTAAAAATTATTGCCATCTGGGGTCCTCGTGGTTGAAAACCGACCTTCATTACCGGTACTTGTCGCATTGAACATACTAGAATATAATTTTACTCTTCCCCCTATGTTCAAATCCCGTGATACTTTTTTATTGATCCCAAAGTGCAGTACTGAAACCACCTCCCCACGTGCCGACAGATCTCCTAGATCGAAAGATTTACCCAAATTTCCAGCATTACCTTCATAAGCCAAAACTGCCGGGTCCTTAGGGAAATAAACAATAACATCAGTTTCTTGATACCATCCCGCAGAGAGATAATTTCCTTCTCTATTCCTCCAGCCGGCACTCAAGATTTCCAATTGCTCGTTAATGGTGAAGTAATCTTTCCGCGAAAGCGAAAAAATAGCCTGTTCTATACGATCATTTATCGTAGTTGACGCATCGTCTCGAAAGATATCGTTTACCGTTAACTCTGTCGAACCAAATTTAGCATGTATCCCGGATAACAGTGGGATACCAAAATGTTTATCGTAATCTACGTCTACCCCAGGATTCATCATAAGGGACTGCGGAAGATAATCTGCATCATATAATTGAATATTCTGCCCCCAGCCGGAAAAACCGGCCAAAACACCTAATAAACCGCAAAAAAGCTTAGTTAAATTCAAAATACAGACGTGCTTTTGATTGAAAATCCAGTGTTCCCATAATGGGAAATTCACTAAGAATAATAGATGAACTCACCTGAAGGCTTACCGCATTTTTAAAACGTTGCAGATCGTCCCCCATAATAGATTCTACATAAGTATTACTTACCGGTTCACCGGTTTCGCTCGCGGGAACAAAAAACGAAAATTCATAAGTGACTTGGCCAGTCTCATTGAGAAATGTAACTATTGTATTAAAAGGTTGTCTGAAGGAATTTGCAGTATCAAAGGTGAAGTCTATACGGCTGAGATCATTCTGTACAAAACCATCCTTGATAAAGTTCAAGTTGGTGGTCTGGCTCACAAAACTTACCTCTGCCTCACCGCTGCTGTTCACAAAATTATCCTGGGTAAGTTGCAAATAGACTAAATCGGTTTCAATCTCTGGTGTGAGCACAATCTCATCAGCCTGATCAAAATCCTGATCTTTCACACAGCTAGTAGCAAGAAGCATAAGGCTGCAGATAGAAAGCGTTCTAAAGATTATGTAGAAATCCATTATAGGCATAAAGTTGGTTAGAGAAAAACGTGAAAACCGGGTACATATTGTTATATATGCTCTAGTATTTCAAGCAGGCGCATAACCACTCTGTCTCCCTGCTGTGGTTCTGCATTGTGGTAATTAAATAAGATCGTTTGCATGCCCAGGGCACGTGCGCCAAGAATATCGGCTTCATAGGTATCGCCTATCATAATGCTATCTGTCACTTCTGCACCCGCTCGCGAGAGTGCAAACTGAAAAATACGGGGGTCGGGTTTCTTTGCGTCGGCGGCCTCACTTGTGGTCATAGTTTTAAAAAAATGGCTTATTTGAGACCGCTCAAGTTTTAAGGTCTGCACTTCTTCAAAACCATTGGTGATAATATGTAAGCTATACAGCGGCGCAAGGGCATTGAGCAGATCAAGGGTTCCTTCAAAAAGATGATTGTTATCTGGCAGATGGGTTATATAATCATCGGCCAACTTATTGATCATGCGATTGTCAATAGTATAGCCCAAACTGGAAAAACTATTGCTCAACCTGCCAAAACGTAATTTTTCTTTGGTGATTTTCGCCTCGCGGAAGTATTTCCAGTATCTAAAATTGATGGGTTTATAGACTTCCATAAACTCATCCAGCGGAGCTGCAATATTGTTTTTTTCAAATATATGTTTAAAAGCAAGTTCAGAATTTTTATCAAAATCCCATAAAGTGTGGTCTAGATCAAAAAAAATATGCTTCAGGTTTGTTATCTTATTCATGTACAAGTTCTCTAAAAAAATGTTTCCACTGCCCTTCATCTTCGCCGTTTCCGGTAAATGATTTGTTCTTGAAACTGAAAATAAATGTGCCGTTTACCTGTTTTGTGTACTCCTGCATTCTAAAAAAAGTATCCAAAGCGGTATTAAGTTCTTTTTCCTGTAAACTGTGCTGTTCAAAAACCCCCGATTGGGCACAAACTGGATGGATTAGCAAAGGCGTCGGACTTTCATAATCCAAATCATAATATAAGAAAGGCGTGCAAGTACCTGCTCGAAACCCTAAGAGATCGGGATAGCCCATAGAATAATCATTTTCGGCTTCTTGCTGTATCATTTCCCTATAATTATCGGTTAATGTACCCATATGACTTGTGCAGCGCACCGCATTGAGCGGTTTATTTGTAATGCCTGCAATTCGGTTTTTTTCCTTTTTCATCTGTTCACCGCTGTCAAGAGCTTCGCGCGAAAAAAGCACACCTATCTGTGCATAATCGCCAATCATTTTAATGAGTTCTCTAAACTCCCTTTTATTATATCTTACATTCCGTGTAAATGTGGAATAGTCTCCCACCTGAAAAAAATATATAAAAGGATGAACGGCATTTTTCTGAACATTGATAAGCCAGCTGAAAGTATCATAGGGATCTTTCCGGAAACCCGAATTCACCTGCAGTCGCAACAACAATCTTTTAAATTTCAGTTGAAACACATCCCTAAAAACGCCTCCAATCTCGCGCATAATCCCTATCTGGTACAGCTCATAGGCTTGCTCCACATCTATGATTGGCTCTAAGGTAAAAGCGCGCTCTTTCCATGAATAATCCGGAAAGGCATCTGCAAGTATCTTTTTAAATTTGAATGCCCAAAGATCGATAACCGGTTGATCTAAAAAACCATATTGATATCCCAAACTTTCACTTGCGGGAAAACGCCCCTCATGGTCCTTAACATGTGGTAAAAACTCCTCATATCTGCTCAAAAGCACAAAAGCTGCCGCAAAAATATCAAAAGGTAGAACACAGGAACCGCCAGTGGCAAAAAAGCACATGGTATTGTCCCAGGGTTTTACCTTTATCTCCATATCGGTAATGCCCTGCTCAAAAAGTACTTCCGCACTTTTAATATGCATTTCGTTTCCCAAAGCTTTTTTTGCATAG
>JBBPYO010000514.1:0-4520 GCA_038199845.1 Flavobacteriales bacterium | reverse complement strand
TCAATAGTCATCCCGTCTGATCCCATATCGGCAAAAAGTTTTCGGTCTGTAAGTTGGCCGTCTTTGCCAACTTTAAAAATATAGGTTTTATGGTCATCAATATCTGCGACATACAGTTTTTTGCCATCTGGAGTACCGATTATGCCATTAGGCTGCTGTAGATTTTCGGCTGCAATTTGCGGTTTTTCGGCGTTTTTCGGTAAAAAATAGACGCGTTTGGCTTCTTGTTCTGCTTTGGTGTGCGTCCACCACGGGCGCTGATAATAAGGATCTGTAAAATAAATCCCGCCCTTGGGATCGACCCAAAGATCATTGGGCCCGTTTAGTTTTTTGTTATCAAAAGCGTTAATCAGAACCTTGACGTTTTTATCGGGATCAATACTCCAAATTGCAGTTTTTTCATCTGCCGTAGAAAGCAAATTCCCATCATTGTCAAAATACAAACCATTAGATCGCCCAGAAGGCTGCATATACGTCGTGACTGAATCGCTAGCAGAATCCCATTTTAAGATTCGGTCATTTGGTTGGTCTGTGAAATAGACATTGCCGGTTTTATCGCTGGCCGGGCCTTCAGTAAAGGAATAACCGTCTTCCAGTAAAGTTATTTCTGCGTCTTTGGCGATGAGGTCGTTTTCCTGCGCCTGGCAGAAAATGGGGCAAAAGAGGAGGGAAATGAGTGAAATATGGGAGAAAATAGAGTTTTTAAGCATGGTATTTTGGTATTGGTTTAGAAAATGTTTCTTATTGACCTTAAATTATTGATCACTAATAATATTGAATGGTCTTAATTTAAGATACCATACTTTCTTAAAGTTCTGAATATCTTTTCTGTGAGTTAATCTTGTATCACGTTAGTCTCTTTTTGAACCATTCAACATTTCACTCAAAATAAGCATTTGTGCCCCTTCCTATATATGTTTTTAATGGGCATTCCTATTTTACCGTGCTTCGATTCGATACGTTCTTCAAAATTATTGAACTTCTTATATTCTGCCATAAGCGTTAACAGGTCTTTTGCAAGGTTTCAGCATCGTTTTCTAAAGTAGAAATTGGATTGACCTGAATTTGTGTACCTATTGCTTTTAATACTTTCTGTATGGTTGCAAACTGAGGTTTGGCTCCTTCTGAAAGTGCTTTGTATAAACTCGGCCTACTCAATCCAGTTTCTTCAGCTATTTTGGTCATTCCTATTGCTTTCGCAATATGGCCAATGGCATTTATTATATCTACTTGATCCCCTTCCTCCAGAATTGTATTAAGATACTCAGCGATCATTTCTTTGCTGTCTAGATAATCAGCTATATCAAATTTTGAAGTTCCCATTTTTCTATTTTTTTAAATTGTTCCAGATCTCTTTAGCTTTTTTGATGTCCTTCTGTTGCGAAGATTTATTTCCACCATTGAGCAGAATAATTATTTTATCACCTTCTTTCTTAAAGTAAATTCTATATCCTTTAGCGAAATTTATGCGCAGTTCGCTAATTCCTTCACTTAAAGGTTTAATATCACCAAAATGACCATCTTGTTCTAGTTTTTGAATTCTAAATAGGATTTTCGCTTTGGCCTTCAAGTCCTTCAGCTTTTTCAACCATTTATCAAATTCAGCTGTTTTTTCAACGATGTACATTTAAAGTGTATCTAATTGGATACAAAAATACATAGAATATTTGATTTAATAATGCTTTCTGTATTTTAGGATTATGCTAAAGTAACTGAGCTTTTTTAAACTTGCCTTCAGAAAAGACAGGATTCAAAATCCAGATTGCTATCGGGATTGAAATCAAAAAGGAGTCAGTTTAACAGGCTTTTGGCTGAAAAAGCAAAAAAATCATAGTCGCAGATTTTTTTAAAGTACCATTAGATATTGGGAAGCGGGGATAAATATAAACAGGCAGTTCAGACAGTTTCTTTCTAATCAAGTAAGTAAAGATGACAAAAACAGATCATTTTTAAGCGATTTATACCAAAGAACAGATCTAGAATTCAGCATCTTTTTTACCTGAAAAACGCACTTTTCCTGCCAAGTGTTTTTTTTAATATACTTTTGCACTTCCAAAGTTTCAGGTGAAAATGTATATTTTATGCAGGTAAAGAGCTTTGAAGCGTAAACAAAATAGAGATTATGGCTAAAAATTTAGTGATTGTTGAGTCCCCGGCAAAAGCAAAGACCATTGAGAAATTCTTGGGCAAGGACTATAAGGTGGAAAGCAGTTACGGCCATATAGCAGACCTGCCCAAGAAAGAACTTGGCGTGGATGTAGACGGTAATTTTAAGCCGAAATATATAGTAAACAGCGATAAAAAAGCAGTAGTAAAAAAACTGCGGGACTTGGCCAATAAATCTGAAATGGTCTGGCTCGCCAGTGATGAGGATCGCGAAGGGGAGGCGATTGCCTGGCACCTTGCCGAAGAACTTCATCTGGATAAAGCGAAGACCAAACGCATCGTTTTTTCTGAAATTACCCAAAAAGCAATTCTGCGTGCGATCGAGAATCCACGTAGCATAGATTACAATCTGGTAGACGCCCAGCAGGCACGCCGCGTGCTTGACCGGCTGGTGGGTTATGAGATTTCTCCCATTTTATGGAGAAAGGTAAAAGGCGGACTTTCCGCAGGGCGGGTACAATCGGTTTCCGTGCGTTTGATTGTGGAGCGCGAACGTGAGATCCGTGATTTCTCTGCGGAAGGTTATTATCGCGTCGATGCAGATTTTGCCAACGAAGACGGAAAAACGCTAAAAGCTAAGCTTCCGAAAAATCTTGATACTAAAAAAGAAGCGCACGCACTTCTAGATGCAAATGCCACTGCAACTTTTAAAGTAGCCGCGCTTACTAAAAAACCGGCAAAAAAATCCCCCGCACCGCCATTTACAACATCAACCCTGCAGCAAGAAGCCTCGCGGAAACTTTATTTTTCGGTGAGTAAAACAATGACATTGGCACAGCGGCTCTACGAAGCTGGTCTTATTACTTATATGAGAACGGATAGCGTTAACCTTTCACAGGATGCGAAAGAAGCTGCACAAAAGGAGATTTTCTCCGCTTATGGAAAAGATTTTCATCTAGAGCGTAATTATAAAGGCAAAAGCAAAGGAGCACAAGAGGCGCACGAAGCGATACGGCCATCAGATTTCAGCAAACATTCGGTTAATATAGACCGCGATCAGGCACGTTTGTATGAACTGATCTGGAAGCGTGCCATTGCTTCCCAAATGAGCGATGCCAAGTTGGAACGTACCAATGTACAGATTGCTTCTTCAAACCATCCCAGCAATTTCACCGCAAACGGTGAGGTGATCAAATTTGAAGGTTTTTTAAAGGTATATCTGGAAGGAAACGATGACGAGGATGATGAGGAGAACGGAATCTTGCCTCCGCTGAAAGAAGGGGAAGTGCTCAATAATCTATTTATTAGCGCCACAGAGCGTTTTACCCGTGCTCCATACCGTTATACTGAAGCTTCGCTGGTTAAAAAATTGGAGGAATTGGGAATCGGCCGTCCTTCTACTTATGCGCCTACGATTACCACGATCCAGAACAGAAAATATGTTGAGAAGGGAAATATAGACGGTACAGAGCGTGAATACGCGCAGCTGATGCTGAAAAAAGGAAAAATTAAGGAAAATGCGCTGAGCGAAAAAGTGGGTTCAGATAAGGGAAAACTCGTTCCTACCGATGTGGGAATGGTTGTGAACGATTTTTTGGTCACGCATTTCAAAAATATTCTTGACTATAATTTTACCGCAAGGGTAGAAGAAAATTTTGATGAGATTGCGGAAGGGAAAGAGGATTGGACCAAAATGATGAGAGACTTTTACAAAGACTTTCATCCCAATGTTCAAGATGTGGCCGAAAATGCCGAACGTGAAGTTGGGGAACGTATTCTGGGCAAAGACCCCAAAACTGGAAAACCGGTGAGCGTGCGTCTGGGTAAATATGGCGCTATGGTACAGATAGGAAGCGTGGAAGATGAGGAAAAACCGCAGTTTGCCGGTCTGGGTCCAGATCAACAGTTGAACACCATCACTTTTGAAGAGGCTATGGATCTGTTTAAACTGCCAAAAGATCTTGGCGAGTATGAGGAGGAAGAGGTGACCGTTAACAATGGCCGTTTTGGACCGTATGTGAAATTTGGAAAGAAGTTTATCTCGCTGCCCAAGGGAAGGGATCCTTTAGATGTGGAACTTGAAGAAGCGATTGAGTATATTATAGAGAAGCAAAAAGCGGATGCTCCCATTTATCACTATGAGGATAAGCCGGTGCAGAAAGGTGTGGGACGTTTTGGTCCCTTTATTAAATGGAACGATATATTTATCAATGTCAATAAAAAGTATGATTTTGATGATTTGAGTGATGACGATATCATTCAGTTGATTGAGGATAAAAAACAGAAAGAAATAGATAAGGTCATCCATGACTTTAAGGAGGAAGGAATTCGTGTAGAAAAAGCACGCTGGGGCAGGAGCAATGTGATCAAAGGTAAAACCAAGATAGAACTTCCCAAAACCGTTGACGCAAAAG
>JBBPYO010000513.1:0-5534 GCA_038199845.1 Flavobacteriales bacterium | reverse complement strand
CAGAAAAACAGGCGTAAAAACGGGTATATATTCTGGAAAAATTCAGGATCAGTTTGAAAGATACCTACGTCCACAAGAAACTGGAAATAAAACCGATGTTCGCTGGGTTGCCGTGTCATCGCCCGACATGAATTTGAAAGCATCAAGTAATGTGCTATTAAACACAAGTGTTTGGCCATTTGACATAAAAGAAATCGATTTTAATACGGACGACGCCAGCGAATCGGCTTCTGGTTTGGTACCCGTAACCAAAAAACATGGAGCAGATATTAAAATCGGCGAAAATGTGCAATGGAACATTGATTATATGCAAATGGGTGTTGGTGGCGATACTTCTTGGGGAAGGTTGGTGCATCCAGAATATACCATTCCGGCAGATAAAATCTATCACTATTCGTTTGAAATAAAACCAATGCTTACCGAAAAATAGTCCTTAAATAGGAAATTTAAAAATGCCTTGGGTAATAATGAATTGGCAAGGCTGATTTGAATCCAGTTGAGGTCACGATACTTAAAAACCACGCTCTTTATTAGATCGTGGTTTTGTGTTTTGAGTAGGGTGCCATAATAGAGCTTTTGAATGCAGTTCAGAAAACAAGCCGGTTTCACGTTTTAAGCGTTGGGCTTTATCTTGATAATTTCAGAATTTTTCATTTTCAGACAACGTTGAGCTACGGAATTCGTAGCGGCCCGCAACGGATTACATTTTTAACGCTGCGATACGCTGCGTTCACTTTGCGCTCGCTGCGTGAATTTTTTAGCTCGTTTTATGCCGACCAATCAATTATTAAAATCGACCTTTCTAAAAGCGCATTAAAACCTTTAATCAGCCGCAAGTATAAAAACCAGAACACTTTCGAGATTTGCCGTCTCTTTCATAATTGCTTAATGAAAAGTAAAGGTTACTTCAATGATTGCATATCAATCACATACCTAAACCGCACTTGTTCCTTCAGCATTTTTTTAAAGGCTTTGTTAATATCCTTCATTTTGATCATCTCCACTTCGGGATGAATGTTATGTTTGGCACAGAAGTTAAGCACCTCTTGGGTTTCGGCAACGCCACCTATAATCGATGCTCCTACAGAACGCGCATATTTGGCAACTTCCATATTGTTTGTTGGTGATTTGTAAGGTCCCAATAAACCTACCGTTACAATACTTCCACGGGGGGACAATAATTTGATGTAAGGATTGATGTCAAATTCGTCAGGAATTGTGCATAATAAAAAGTCGAAGTTTAGCTCATGGGCTTTCATTGCTTTCTCATCCTCGGAAATCAAAACGTTCTCTACACCCAATTCCAGAGTATCCTTAGTTTTATTCTTTTTGGTCGTTATCGCAGTGACTTCTGCTCCCATTGCTTTGGCGATCATGACCGCCATGTGACCCAGACCACCTATGCCAATAATGCCAACCTTATCGCCCTTTTTAACGCCCCAATGTTTAAGTGGTGAATACGTAGTTATACCTGCACATAAGATGGGGGCGGCTTTGGATTCGTCCAGACCGCTAGGAATCTTGAGCACAAAATCTTCCTTAGCTGTAATTTCTGTGGAGAAACCACCAAAGGTATTATACTCAGATTGTGGATCCTTAAAATATCCATTATAGGTCATCGTCTGACCGTGAGGACCGGTACAGAACTGCTCTTCTCCATCTTTGCAAGCTTTACACTCCTGACAGGAATCAACCATACAGCCAACACCTACAAGATCTCCTATATCAAATTTGGAAACTCCTTTACCTATTTCCTTTACCCTACCTATGATCTCGTGCCCTGGTACGCAAGGATATCTGGTATTAGACCAGTCATCATCTACCTGATGCGCATCGCTATGACAGACCCCGCAATAGAGTATTTCAATGCGTACATCTTGTCCCAAAGGCGTGGGTCGCTCTATGTCCATTTCCTTAAGGGACGCACCTTTTTTACTTGCCCCATATCCTTTAACAATGAATGTTTCTCTCTGGTAGTCTGTTGTAGCTTTCATATTTGATTTTAATTGAATTGAAAGTTACTGTATATCATGGTTCTAGGTTAATAATATAATCTTAAACTATTTAAGGGGGCCAAAAAAAGTATGGGTTTAACGGAAGAGGGATTTTTTATAATTACACGCAATCCTCACAAATTTGCTGATTTTCTATTGTCTAAAGTCATTTAATTTTAAACGGTATTTATCTAAATAAACGCACCACCCTAATATTTTCAAGAAACAATATAAAAATATCAAGGAGAAAAAAATCTAATTGTTTAGGAGTGCTTTAGCATGTTAACCTTAATTCCCATATTATTCAACTTTTGCTTAATGGCTAAAGATAAATTGTCATTCGTAGCGATATGTAGGTTTTATAGCTTTGCCAATTGATCTAACGCTCTGCCAAATGCAATCATTATGGCGTCGTTTTCTATGATAAGGATCGCGGCTGATTCCGCAATAATTGATTTTTCTTCAACATATCTCTTTTTCTTTTATTGAATGTGTTTTTCGTTGATGTAAGGATTTCAAAAGACGCTCCTCTGTGAGTTTTATACAGCAAACCTTTTTCTACAAGAAGTTTCAGGTCTTTTCTTATAGTTACGATATAAACATTATGTAGCTCGCAAAATGCAGCCATTTCTATATGCTTCTTAATCTTGAACGGATCTAAAATCTGCCGATGTCTTTCAATAACAATTATGATCACTAATACGCTTAAAATTTTAAAATTTTAAAGTTGTAAGTATAAGGCATTACAGTAGGAAATAAAATTAATTTCATTAGGTTTCGTTTTTAATCGTTTTATTCCATTTTAACGTATATTTGTATTCAATCAGTAATAGATAAAAGCTAAATGGGTCAGAATATTTTTGATAGAGAAAATCTTATTAATACAATTTCAGATGTAAAAATTTGGGATGTAGTAATTATCGGAGGTGGAGCTACCGGATTAGGAGTTGCACTAGATAGCGCAACACGAGGTTATAAAACCTTACTCCTTGAACAGGTAGATTATGCCAAAGGAACTTCAAGTCGCAGTACCAAATTAGTTCACGGGGGCGTGCGTTATCTTGCACAGGGAAATATTGACCTGGTAAAAGAAGCATTACATGAACGTGGCTTGCTAGAGCAAAATGCGCCTCATTTGGTTAAAAATCAAAGTTTTGTTATTCCAAATTACCGCTGGTGGGAAGGTGTTTATTATACTATAGGTCTTAAAGCTTATGATCTCCTTGCCGGAAAATTGAGTTTAGGAAAATCACAACATATCAATAAAGCGAAAACCGTAGAGCGTCTATCCACATTACGACAAAAAGGACTTTATGGTGGGGTGGTTTACCAGGATGGACAATTCGATGATTCGAGACTGGCAATAAATATTGCGCAAACTGCTATTGAAAAAGGCGCTACCTTACTTAATCATTTTGAAGTAACTGATTTAATTCAAAATCCTAAAGGAAAAATTACGGGCGTTGAAACAAAAGATACCGAAACAGATCAATCCTATTCTTTCGATGCCAATTTGGTCATTAACGCTACCGGTGTGTTTTCAGACGAGATCTTGAGAATGCAAGCAAAAGATGCCAAAAAATCCATTGTTCCAAGTCAGGGTGTGCATTTGGTTTTTGACAAATCTTTTTTACCGGGAGACGATGCAATTATGATTCCTAAAACCGATGACGGTCGCGTGCTGTTCGCAGTTCCCTGGCATGATAAAGTTTTAGTGGGTACAACAGATACCAATCTGGATGATCATAGTCTGGAGCCTCAGGCGCAGGAACAGGAAATTGAATTTATTCTAAAAACCTTCAATAATTACCTGTCCAGGCCCGTAAAACGCTCTGATGTACGGAGCATTTATGCTGGTTTACGTCCTTTGGCCGCACCAAAAGATGATTCCGAAAAAACTAAAGAAATTTCAAGAAGCCATAAAATTATTGTTTCAGAATCCGGTTTATTGACTATTACCGGTGGAAAATGGACGACCTATCGACGTATGGCACAAGACACTATAAATAGGGCTATTTCCCTTAAGCGATTACCTAAAAAAGAGTGTAAGACAGAAAGTCTAGCTATTCACGGAGCAATGCCTACCCAAGATCGTACCAACCATTTATATATTTATGGTACAGACCAACAAGGTATCGCAGATTTAATCAAAGAGAATCCTTCTCTAGAAGAAAAACTTCACCCGAGACTGCCGTTTTCAAAAGCGGAGGTCGTCTGGGCTGCCCGTTACGAGATGGCCCGTACCGTAGAAGATGTGCTAGCACGTCGCGTACGTGCACTATTCTTAGATGCGGATGCTGCTATAAAAATGACAGAAGAAGTTGCTACCTTACTCGCCAAAGAACTCGACCGAGATGAGGCTTGGAGGCTCAATCAAATTAATACTTTTACTGAACTGGCAAGACACTACTGTATTGATTATGATGCAGTGCCAGCGTAATAATTCTTTTTATATACCTCAGCTAGCTTTAGGCTGAGGTATATTTAATATTAATCTTTAAAAGCTAATTATAAAATGGAAAAATATATTCTCTCCTTAGATCAAGGAACTACAAGTTCTCGCGCAATCGTTTTCGATAAGAATGGGGACATCATTTCGATCGCAAGAAAAGAGTTTACACAATATTTCCCGCAACCTGGTTGGGTAGAACATGATCCACAGGAAATCTGGTCTACACAAGCAGGTGTAGCTGCAGAAGCAACGGTTGCCAAAGGGCTAGACGGAAAAAACATAGCTGCGATCGGTATCACAAACCAACGGGAAACAGTTGTTGTCTGGGATCGTAAAACAGGCAAACCCGTCTATAATGCCATCGTATGGCAGGATAAGCGGACTGCGGAATATTGTGATGAATTAAAAGAGCAGGGTCACGCTGAGATGATTCACGAGAAAACCGGACTTGTGATTGACTCTTATTTTTCAGGAACCAAAGTGAAATGGATATTAGACAATGTGGAAGGTGCCCGTGAAAGAGCGGAAGCCGGAGAACTTGTAATGGGAACGATCGACACTTGGTTGGTCTGGAATTTTACAAAAGGAGAACTGCACATAACTGATGTTACAAATGCCTGTCGAACGCTGTTTTATAATATCAACACGATGGACTGGGACGATGAGCTTTTAGAACTGTTTGATGTTCCAAAAAGTATGCTTCCAGAAGTAAAAGACTCCAGTGAAATATATGGGCATACCAAAACCACTATTTTTGCTTCTAGAATTCCGATCGCAGGAATTGCAGGAGATCAGATGGCTGCACTTTTTGGACAAATGTGTACTAAAAAAGGTATGGTAAAAAGTACGTATGGTACGGGTTGTTTTATGCTGATGAACATAGGTGAAAAACCGATAATCTCAAAAAATAACCTTCTTACCACAGTCGCCTGGAGAATTGATGGAAAAACAGAATATGCGTTGGAAGGTAGCATTTTTATTGGAGGAGCTGTAGTACAATGGTTACGTGACGGACTTGGAATTATTAAAAGGTCTGGTGATGTGGAGCCTTTGGCAGAGTCTGTAGAATCTACAGATGGCGTCTATTT
>JBBPYO010000512.1:0-3288 GCA_038199845.1 Flavobacteriales bacterium | reverse complement strand
GTGTACACAGATCCTTATCAATATTTTGGAATGCTGGGCGCAGAAATGCACCGCGCCGTTCGTCTTGTGGTTGACACCGGTTTGCACCGCAAAGGCTGGTCACGCGAGGAAGCAATACAATATTCCCTAGATCACGAAGCAGAATCCCGTGAAGGTGTCACTGCGGAAATAGAACGTTATATGGCCAATCCCGGCCAAGCACTTTCCTATAAAATCGGCCAAATGAAAATTCAGGAACTGCGCGATCGTGCCAAAGATAAACTTGGAAGCGCTTTCGATATTCGTGAATATCATAAGGAGGTTTTGGAAACCGGCTGCGTTCCATTGGCGCTGTTGGAAGAAAAAATTGATAAGTGGATTGATTCGAAGAAAGAATAGGAGAATTTTCATATAAAGATTTCATGAAAAACCCCTCCGCCTATCGGCACCTCCCTTAAAAAAAGGGGAGGATTTTCTATAAACTGTGCTCAATAATTAGAAATAGAGCCTTCCTCTTGAGGCAGATTGCGTAGGGATTTTATTCCATTATTACACTTATAATGGAAAGAGCGTGTTCGCCTCGCTGTTCCTTTAAATCCATATCAGGACCTATCGAAAATTGTAAGGATTCTGTGTTTTCCAAATCAAAAACCCCCACGTTTTTATGTTCAAAATAATAAGGTAAAAATCCGGGATAAGGCCGCGGTAACGTAACCGTTTTTACCGCTTTTAATTCGGATAACGGAATCTTATATTCATCCATTTCTGGAGAAATAACGATCGTTTTCCCGTATGCGGAACCATTTTTGAGCAAGAGCGCCACTTGAAGTTTCTCTGGTTTACCCGAAAGTGATCGTGCTTTTAAAATCAGTTCTTTTGTGCCTAAAAACGCCTTTTTTTCACCTGAAATCTTCTTTCCAAAATAATAACGAAACGAATAATCGTAGATAGAATCTCCATTCTTCATAAAAACCTCTTCATTCACAAGGTTTTTGATATGGAATTGATATTCCGCTTCACCGGGCGTTGTAGTGGGCATGAGTATATTTTCCTTTTGCCAACCCATAACCAAATGGTCTGAATCTGTCGCGGCGTCAAAAAGATACACAGGCGCATTTTTCGGAGGAATTGTCACCATATATTGCTGCGCGCTATGAAAATCCCAATCAGACGGACTTCCATGAATATATTCCGATTAATAACGATCACTTTCTTGTCAAGACTTTTCTTTCCTAACGAATTGCTCGACGAAACCTCATTGGGAATAACTTCCAACTCCAAACGCTATTTTCCAACTTGTTAAAGAAATAAGCGCCGGTACGCTGTATTCTACCACTCCAGAATTACCAAAATATGAAATATGTTGCACATTTTCTGGAGATTTCTCTTCGGCATCCATCGTATTTGTATAATTACATTCGTCTTCCCAATTATAAACAACCCAATTTTCCTCATAATTCCTCGAAAAATCTTCAAATCGAAATTTTCAGGATAAGTTCCAAAAGCACTTTCCATCGGGGTTTTATGAAAAACCCGAGCTGCGATCGCCAGCGGGAACGCCTTTTGCGGGAGTAAGCGAGGTTCATATAATGCGCGTCATATTTATAAATGTGGAATTGAGGGCAAACTGCACGCCATCGCAGGATGCATATAGGATTTTAAAACATCGGTCGGGTCAAACTCATAAATGATCTTCGCGGCATGGTGTGCCTTGAGCACAGTGTGCTTTAATCCCACTGGGATCGGTCAGGCTGTTTTCTTTCCCTGATATGTTTGAAAAACCGAGTGTATCTTCATCGGGTTCGGGCCAGCCTTTGCCCAAATACGCGATGGGCGTAATCACAAAATTAATGTCGCGTTCTTTTAATTTACTGATCAAATAATCAAAAAATTCAAGATGTTTATTTTCATTAAGGTTGCTTGGACTATCGCTTATTTCGGTATCCTCAACGTGCACGTGGAACAGGTCAAAACCAGGTCGGGCAAATGATACACATCATTATCGATCGCTTTTTTCAAATCAATACCTTGTTTTTTTGCAGTTCTGTAGGCGTGGGCAAACGGAAGCGGTAATTGGTGTTAAAACCATGCAATTCCTCCTTGGTCCCGCCCCAACGCAAAACGCCCTGATTATCGGCAAAACGTCCTGGTTTTAAAACGGTATCTGGGTAAAAACTGGGTTTTACAAAAATAATAACTCTGTCGAGGACTGGATTATTAATTCGCGACCATACGTTGATTTTAATATGGTCGAGTAATTATTTTTTTTATCCTCAAGCAGCTATTAACCCTCAATATTTCATGTGAGCAAAATAATTAAACCGTTTTATTTTCTCCAAATTAATTGAAAAAACGCCGAAAACAGGCTAAAAACTGGTAAAAACATTAATTAATCAGGAAGTGCGAGGGCAATGATCTGATTCCCCTTTGGCGTATTTAGTTTCTCGCCGCCGCAAGCCAGGACGATATATTGCTTTCCATTAACTTCGTACGTTGACGGCGTTGCAAAAGAGGCCGCCGGAAGTTTCATTTCCCAGAGCAATTTACCCGTTTTGCGGTCAAATGCCCGAAAATAGCCGTCTTTAGTGGCCGCTATAAACAGCAATCCATTTTTGGTAATGATGGGACCACCATAATTTTCGGTTCCGGTGGACTCGATTTTTCCGTATATTTCGGTAATCCCCAACGGAACTTGCCAAAGATAGCTGCCGTCGTTTAAGTCTATGGCGCTCAATGTTCCCCACGGCGGTGCGATGGCCGGAAGCCCTTGACTGTCCAAAAATTTAGTATAACCCGCGTGGCGGTAAGGCACATTCATTTTCTCATCGTTCTGTGCAGTTTCCACCTCTTTTTTGTCCGTTTCCTTTTCATTGAACAAATAGGAAACTATACTGCTGATTTCAGTTTCTTTTAAAAGGGTAAATCCGGGCATCATTCCTTTACCATTGGCAATAATCGTTTGCGCTTGCTGCTTGGTAATTCGCTCGCTCAGCCCCAGAAGCGACGGGTAATTGCTCTGCGGATTACCAGCTTTGTCCGTGCGATGACAAACCGCGCAATTAACTGTATAAAGCACCTCACCTGCCGTGGAATTTTTATCCGAGGCTACTTTATTCTCAACCACTTGCAGCGTCCACGCCATATTGTTTGCATTCACATATAAAATACCATTTTCAGGATCTGCTCCCGCACCGCCCCATTCCGCACCGCCGTCATAACCGGGCAAAAGTAGGACAGGTTTTGTGGATGGTGGCGCGTAAAGTTCGCGTGAATAACCGTTGAACGAATCCAAAATCTGTTGTTTGTTTT
>JBBPYO010000511.1:0-8267 GCA_038199845.1 Flavobacteriales bacterium | reverse complement strand
CGCTACAATCTTTCTGTTCGTGCCTCACAGAAAGGCTTCCTTCCGGTAGGAACAGGCGATCTGCTTCAATCCCTAACGCAGATTTGAGTTTAATGATAAAAATATGTGGATTAAGATAAGTTGCCTATTTTTGAACTTGCATCTGCAACTTTCAACCTTTAACCTTTTCTGTGCGTTTCCCTGCGGGTCGGGCTTTACGCTGCAATCTTTTTGTTCGTGCCACTCAAAAAGGCTTCCTTCCGGTAGGAAAAGGCAAATCCACTTTAATCCCTAACGCGGAATTCGTTTTTGAATAAGTAAAGTTGTTTTTTGAGTTAAGTGATAGCTATATTATTCAGCAAGATTGTTTTTAGATTTAGGAAGAGTGGTAGGATATAATTCTGAAAATCTTTGGAGATTTCCTTATAAAAAACTGGTAGACTTATTATCCGATATGCACGTAAAACCCACTGCTAAAATTTAAAAAAATCCTATCTTTACCATTATAAAACGACGACAGCAACCCTACTTATGAGTCAAAAAGTACTGCTCAGCGCAAAAGATATACATATTATCCTCAATCGACTCGCTTGTCAACTTATCGAAAACCATACTGATTTTAAGGAAACAGCCCTCATAGGACTACAACCCCGTGGTATTTTTCTGGCAGAACGCATAAAAATGCTGCTTGAAGAAAACTATAATGTTCCACAGATTAAATTGGGTTATCTTGATATTACCTTCTTCAGGGATGATTTTCGCCGTGGTGAAATGCTTCCCGGTGCAAATACAACTAAAATCGATTTTATAGTTGAAGATAAAAAAGTGGTCTTTATAGATGATGTACTTTATACCGGTCGCAGTATCAACGCTGCACTTACCGCGGTGCAAAGTTTTGGAAGGCCTAGAGAAGTAGAACTACTTACATTGGTAGACCGTAGGTTTAGCCGGCATTTGCCCATTCAGCCCAATTATAGGGGAAGACAAGTGGATGCAATCCCCGGTGAAAAAGTAAAGGTTTGCTGGAAAGAAAATGATGGAGAAGATGTGGTTTATTTAGTTAAAAATGAAGAGTGAAAGGATGTAGAATGCGGAATGTATATTGAAAAATGTAAACTGTAGCTTGAATTTATGAATACGCTTTAGAGTATTACTTAGCATTTTCTTGTAAATTAGATAGTAGACAACTATTACATTTAAAAAAGGTGACTAAGTGGATTTTTCTGGAGTTCATGGGAAATCATTTTTATCAAGGGTTTAAGTGTCTGAGTGAATTTCTTGGAGCTTAAGCAGAAGGGAATTTGTACTAATGTACAGGCGTCTGAGTGAATTTCTTGGAGCTTAAGCGGAAAGGAATTTGTACTAATGTTCAGGCCTCTGAGTGAATTTTTTGGAGCTTAAGCGGAAAGGAATTTGTATCGAAGACCCGTGAATTGTTGAAATCGCCTAAAAACACCCATAAACAGCTTCAAAACGGTGATTTTGGCTTCAAAAATGGAATAAAAATAGAAACAAGAATAGCAATAAGAATAAGAATAGCAATTTAAAGATGAGCGAATTAAGTGTAAACCACTTATTGGGTATAAAATATATTACAAAGGCAGATATAGATCTGATCTTTAAAACTGCTGATCATTTTAAGGAGGTTATTAACCGCCCCATTAAAAAAGTCCCTTCATTGCGCGATATTACGATCGCCAATCTTTTTTTTGAAAATAGCACGCGCACCAAACTATCTTTTGAGCTTGCTGAAAAACGCTTAAGTGCGGACGTAATCAATTTTTCTGCTAGCGCATCTTCAGTCACAAAAGGCGAAACACTAATAGATACGGTAAATAATATCCTTTCTATGAAAGTGGATATGGTGGTGATGCGTCATCCCAATCCCGGTGCGGGCGTATTTTTATCAAAAAATATCAATGCAAGTATCATAAATGCCGGTGACGGTGCGCATGAACATCCTACACAGGCGCTGTTGGATTGCTATTCCATAAGAAGGCAATTGGGTGAAGTAAGCGGTAAAAAAGTAGTTATTGTAGGCGATATTTTACATAGTAGGGTAGCGCTTTCCAATATTTTTGCGCTGCGTATGCTGGGTGCTGAAGTAAAGGTTTGCGGACCGAAAACTTTGATGCCGCGTTATATTGAGTCGCTGGGTGTAAGTGTGGAGCTCAACCTTCAGAAAGCCCTACAATGGTGCGATGTGGCCAATATGTTGCGCGTTCAAAACGAACGAATGGATATCAGTTATTTTCCCAGTACACGGGAATATACCCAGCAATATGGTCTCAATAAAGAAATCCTTGATGGACTGGAGAAAAAAATAGTCATTATGCACCCGGGACCCATAAACCGCGGAGTAGAACTTACCAGCGATGTGGCAGATTCTGAGCAGGCCATTATCTTAAATCAAGTAGAAAACGGTGTCGCAGTCAGAATGGCTGTTATATATTTGCTAGCTTCAAAGATCAAACACAATGCAAGTAGATAAAAGAGAAAAATTTATCATTCTGGGAGATGACGAGGATAATTTAAAGCAATTTGCCTCCTTTTTAGAATATATCGTTCCCAAAGCTTATAAAAATGATCATCTGGTTATAGATCTTTTAAAATATGATCAAATGACCCTAGAGGAATTACTTTCCTTTTTAGTGCTTTCCAATAAGCAAAGGGCGGCAAAATTGTCATTTGTTTTGGTAAATAAGGCCATGGGAATAGAGCACGTTCCAGAAGAAATTATGGTCGTTCCCACTTTAGAAGAAGCTAAAGATGTTATAAATTTAGAAGAAATACAACGCGATCTCGGATTTTGAGCTTGAAAGCCCGACTTATAAATTATCTGTGCTATTTTACACTATATTAAATTATGATTTTTATTAAAATTTTTCGATGAAGCTCACTATTCTGGGCTGTTATGCCGCCACTCCACGTTCATTTACTAATCCAACTTCACAGGTTTTAGAAATGCGAAACGAGCTTTTTCTCATTGATTGTGGTGAGGGAACTCAGGTGGAACTGCGTCGTAACAAGATTAAATTTTCCAAAATCAAACATATTTTTATTTCACATTTGCACGGAGATCATTTTTTTGGTCTAGTAGGACTTGTCGCTACGTTTAGATTGCTTAATCGAAAAGAGGATTTGCACATTTACGGACCAAAAGGTATTAAAGAAGCAATTACTCTGCAACTGAAGCTATCTAACAGTTGGACAAATTATGCGCTTTATTTTCATGAACTAGAAGAAAAAAAAGCAGTCCGAATCTATGAAGATGATAAAGTTACCGTAGATACCATTCCACTAAAACATCGTATTTATGCCAATGGTTTTCTGTTTAGAGAAAAGCCCACAGAACGCAGGTTGAATATCAACGCAGCACAAAAATATAAGATCGATGTGGTGTATTATAAAAAAATCAAAGCGGGAAAAGATGTCACACTTGATGATGGAAGTGTAATCCCCAATGCAGAACTTACCTTTGATCCAGAACCTACCATGAGTTATGCGTTTTGCAGCGATACGATCTATAAGCCTGATAATATCCCGCAATTGCGCGGAGTCAATGTACTTTATCACGAGGCAACTTTTATAGAAGAACATGCAGATCTGGCTGAACCCACAGGACATTCCACAGCTAAACAAGCGGGTAAAATGGCGCTTGAAGCGGAAGTAAAACATCTTATTTTAGGGCATTATTCAACCAGATATCCTAATTTGGATTTATTTGGTGATGAAGCCAAAGAAATTTTTGACAATGTACTTTTGGCTGATGATGGAAAAGTCTTTGAATTTTAAACAGAAAAGGAGTTTTTTTTAATACAAGCACGTTATTTGTCCTAATGTAGTTTTCAGCAACGCTGAACTGCCTGCTCATTCCGGCAGAAAGCGACCCGCCACAGAAACAGCCAGAAATCTATAAAAATATTTGAATAACGGATTTATTTGGTGGAGAAACGAAGATAAATTGTTCGAAGACATGAGACTTACAATGGCCATTTAGACCTAAAAACCTACCCAAAACCAATCATATTCAATTAGAACGAATTTCGCGTTAGGGATTGCAGCGGAAATCCTTTTTGCGAGGAACGCGCAAAAAGATTGCAGCGAAAAGCCCGACCCGCAGGGAAACGCCCAAAAAACAATTTAAATGATCGAAAATAGTTAGGAAGTCAATAAAACTCCGTGAATTTTAGGTAAGGGTTACATTCTTATAGGACACCTAGCGGATATTCAATTTTTTGACACTTTTTTAGACAAGATTAATTCAATTCGCTATTGTGTTCTGACTTAAATTCAGTCCTGTAGATTCTTTTTATAAGTTCGTCTGCGCTTATGGAGTTTGTGATCATAATTTTTCCACAGTTGCTGAATAGCTTTATTTTCTTCTAATTCAGGATTTGTCTCTACTTCTGAAATGCCATTTTTATTAAAAAGATCCTGCATTTCCTGAAAAATAACTGCTGTAATGCCTTTATTTTGATATTCTGGGTCGATGCCGATCAAATAAAATGCAGCTTTATCATTTTTATTTCGAGCCTTCAATAAATGATAAAAACCGAAGGGAAAAAGACTTCCATTTGCTTTTTTGAGCGCTTCGTTAAATGAGGGCATGATTACTGAAAAGGCTATAAGTTTACCTTCTGCATCTTCAATGCATTTAATAAAATTAGGGTTGATGAACTTGATGTATTTTTCCTTGTAATGATCGATTTGGTATTGCTGAATGGGTACAAATGTGCTCAGGTTATTATAAGTCTTATTGAGCAGCCCAAACATATCATCCACAAATGGCATAATATCCTTACTTTTGGAAAAGTGAAGTACTTTAAGTTTGTAGCGCTCTTTAATAATCTGCGCAAACTTTTTTACCTTTTCCACGGATTGGCTGGCTGGCGGGATCTTTATTTTAAATTCCACCCATTCTGCCGCTTTCTCAAAGCCTAAATTTTCAAAGTGCTCTTGATAATATGGATAATTGTAGGAGGTAATCATGGTATTGAGATATTCAAAACCTTCTATAAGTAAACCGGCACGTTCCATATTACTGAAACCTACAGGTCCTTCCATCCATTCTAAATTTTCCGTTTTTCCAATTTCCTCAACTTTATGGAGTAGTGCTTTAGTAACTTCAATATCATCAACAACATCAAACCATCCAAAACGGACTTTTGGTTTTTGCTGATCTTTTACTTCAATATCATTGATGATCACAGCGATGCGACCTACCGGTTTATCGTTTTGATAAGCAAGAAAAAACCAGGCGCGTGCGTTTCTAAAAACTGGATTCCTATCTTTATCCATGCTTTCAAGCTCGTCATTGGTAAGTGGTGGCACCCAGTGCTTTTCGTGTTCATATAGGCTAAAGGGAAACTTGACAAAGGCCTTCATCTCCTTTTTAGACGTCATTTCTTTGATCGTAACCATGTTCCTAATCGCTTGTTCTTTAAAAAAATAATTTAGTTTGCTGGTTCCGCCAGTATCTCTTCATCTATGCTGTGCTTATCTAACCGGTAAGAAACGCCTACACCCACTTGAAAACGTTGTGGAGTATCTTTAAAGTTAACCAATGCGTTGATATCTACCTGTAAATCTTTGGTGAATAAATAAGCTCCCCCAAAACGGAAAAGATCATCTGCATAAATATCACTATGTAACATTTGATATTCGGCAAAAGCGGCAATACGGGAATTGAAAGAGTGTGTAAGCGTAGTGATCCACGCGTATGTGGGAAAATCGGTCATAAGTTGATCTGCGATAAAATTATTCACCCATACAAAAGGACCCCAGTTGTTTTGGGTAATCACAATAGCCTTTGGACTCAATCCAGTCTGTGAATTGGGTAAAAAGGGATTGTTGTTACTATATACATAGTTTGTACCGGCATATAAGGAGACTGCTGGTATCAATGTTTTCCATTTAAACCTATGATTATCGTGATAACTATATAAATTCACTTCGTCCTTGGCGTTTTTATAAGGATCGTAAACCAAATATTTTATACCTGCGGTCACAATGGGAAAACCGCTTTGGTTGAACGATGCTGCATTGCCAGCAGTCGGAGTAACCTCTTCATAAAGATAAGTGCCGCTCACGTTGACCTCAAACTGCTCCCTCCAAAAACCGGCTCTTACGGCAAAATCAACGCCCATACCCGTAGTTTCGGTAAAACGCAAATTATGGGATTCATCATTATAAAAACCGCCCAATTCTGCTTGATAAACGCCAGTACCAACAGAAAATGCTCCCTGACTTTGTCCAGGTCGATTAGAATTAATGGTCTCCGTATATTGTGCCGAAAGCAGATGAACGCTAAGCAGCGTTAGCATGACCGGCAAATAGAATTTAAGAAACATGTTAAATTTTGATTTAAAATACGCTACAGACAATCAGACAAACTTACTGTAAAAATCAAACATAGCCTAAACATATACGCACGGTGTGAAATGGATAATGGTTATAGCATTTTATTATATTTTTAAGCTATATACAATGACTATATCTTAATTTTACAATTCATAAAAGTGAGACTTAAATTATGACATTTCTTAAGGCGATTTTAATTTTCATGCTCGTGTTTTTTGCGCTTCGAATTATATGGAGATTTTCAAAACCATATATATTTAAATACGTAACCAAAAAAGCGGGTGAAAAGTTTCAGAAAATGGCTGGTCAGTTCAATAATCAGGCGGGTCCGAAACAACCTGAAGGAACAACAACTATCCTGAACAAGCCAAGTGGTGAACAGCATCTCAAGAAAAACGTGGGTGAATATATCGATTACGAAGAAATTGACTAATTTTCGGATTCTGTTTTAGACCGAGCTTTATGAATTTTTCTTTTAAGAAACTACTGCCGCATCTCGGTGCGGTGGCTGCTTTTATAATTATATCCTTAATTTATTTTAGTCCTGTGCTTCAGGGCAAAAAACTTTTTCAGAGCGATATTCAGCAATATCGTGGCATGGCTCATGAACTCATGAATTATCGTGCCGCTACCGGTGAGGAAACGTATTGGACAGATTCGGCTTTTGCTGGGATGCCCACGTATCAACTGGGAGCAAAATATCCCAATAACTGGATTAAGCAATTAGATCTTAGCATTCGGTTTTTACCACGTCCTGCCGATTATCTATTTCTATATTTTATTGGCTTTTACATCTTACTCCTTGTGCTCAAACTGGACTGGCGCTACGCCGCACTAGGTGCATTTGCTTTCGGTTTTTCTACCTATCTTATTGTGATTCTGGGTGTAGGTCACAATGCAAAAGCACATGCCATTGCCTATATGCCGCTTGTTCTAAGTGGAATCTTGCTCGTTTTTAGGAGAAAATACATTGCTGGTTTTATTCTAACCGCGATTGCACTGGCGCTGGAGATTGTGGCAAACCACGTGCAAATGACCTATTATTTACTTCTTTTAACGGTCGTTCTAGGCATCGTTTATTTTATTGACGCCATAAGACACAAGGAATTGCCGCATTATTTTAAAAGTCTCGGTATTCTAGCAATCGCAGCGTTACTTGCGGTGGGCAGCAATGCGACTAATCTGATGGCAACTAAGGAGTACAGCGATTTTAGTACCCGCGGGAAAAGTGAACTTACCATAAATCCAGACGGTTCTCCAAAAGAAGATGCAACCGGTCTTGATAAGGAATATATTAATCAGTATAGCTACGGAATAGGAGAGACGCTTAATCTTTTTATTGCCGGACTATTTGGGGGTTCTAATGCAGAACCGTTTAATAAAGACAGTAATTTTGCTGAATTTCTAAAGCAGCAACAAGTTCCACCTGGGCAGATTGAGGAAATTGCTGGTCAGTTTGGTTTGTATTATTGGGGTGCGCAGCCCGGTGTTTCTGGCCCGGCGTATGTGGGGGCCGTAGTTGTGTTTTTATTTGTCTTAGGACTGTTTTTAGTTAAAGGCCGTTTAAAATGGTGGTTGGTGGCGGGAACCGTTCTTTCACTTTTGTTGAGCTACGGAAAAAACCTTTCCTGGTTTACTGATTTATGGATCGATTATGTGCCGCTTTACGACCGTTTTAGGGCGGTTACTTCCATACAAGTACTTGCCGAACTTTGTATTCCCGTATTGGGTATTTTTGGACTAATGAAAGCTTTACAGCATTTTGATAAAGAAGATCAAAAATGGAATGCATTAAAGTGGACAACAATAATTACCGGTGGTTTGGCACTTGTATTATTGCTTCTCAAAGACGTGTTTTTTGATTTTACGGGAGGAAATGATGCTGCTTTTATTAAGAATTTTGGAGCAGAATTCATGTCGGCTAT
>JBBPYO010000510.1:0-4670 GCA_038199845.1 Flavobacteriales bacterium | reverse complement strand
CCAATTGGCTTATTGCCACACCAGATCCCAATGTCGCTATCGGTAAGAAATGTGAACCTTTTAAAGTGGAAATGGTCATCCGTGGTTATCTCGCAGGTCACGCGGCGCGGGAATATAAAGCTGGAAAAAGATTGCTCTGTGGTATAAAAATGCCTGAAGGAATGCAGGAAAATGATAAGTTTCCACAACCTATTATAACTCCCGCCACAAAAGCGGAAATGGGGGATCATGATGAAGATATTTCCAAAGAAGATATAATCAAGAAGGGAATCGTATCAAAAGAAGATTATGCTATTCTGGAAGAGTATACTAAAAAATTGTTTACTCGCGGAAGCGAAATAGCACACGAGCGCGGACTTATTCTTGTGGATACCAAATATGAGTTTGGTAAAGATAAAGACGGAAACATCCTGCTCATTGACGAAATACACACGCCTGATTCTTCCCGTTATTTTTATGCGGAAGGATATGAGGAGCGCCAGAAAAACGATGAACCTCAAAAACAGCTTTCTAAAGAATTCGTGCGCCAATGGTTAATCGCTGAAGGTTTTCAGGGTGAACCCGGTCAAGAAGTACCAATAATGAGCGATGACTATATAGGAACGGTTTCAGATCGCTATATTGAACTTTACGAACATATAACCGGAACTGATTTTGTAAAATCAGATACGGAAGCTATTGAGGAGCGCATCAAAAATAATGTAGAAAACTGGTTGAAGAATAGCTAATTTTAGCCCAAAATGTGCGTTTTTGGTTGGAATTATCAAATATTCTTTTCTTTTAGTTGAATGCTATTTGAGCCGAGAGCAAGAAAAGTTAGTTTGAGATTCTTTTTACCAAATCGTTTTCGAGGTGATTAGTTTACGGAGACCTTGTCGTTACATTTTTTCACTTCCGGCTATCGCCAAGAGAAAACTTGATATGACCTTATTGTTACATTTTATCTTAAGGCAAAAACGTAGCTTAAAATACTTTAAATCCTGTAATGGGCCAATCCACTTGCCTCACGTCTTTAATTTTCTATTTTCTCTAAATGATAACTATTGATTCCTTTTTAGCCGAAGTGGCTTCCTTTATTTGGGGTTTACCGCTTTTAATATTACTTATAGGCGGCGGCCTTTATCTCCTTATTTATTCCCGTTTTCTGCCTTTTAGGTATTTGGGGCACGCCATAAATGTGCTACGCGGCAAGTACGATAATCCTGATGATCCCGGCGAAATAAGCCATTTTCAAGCATTAACAACTGCTCTGAGCGCAACTGTGGGCATGGGCAATATTGCCGGTGTTGCGGTTGCAATTGCCATAGGCGGACCTGGTGCGGTTTTCTGGATGTGGGTCAGTGCACTTGTGGGTATGGGGACCAAATTTTTTACATGTTCGTTAGCCATTATGTACAGGGGCAAGGATTCTGATGGCGAAATACAAGGCGGCCCCATGTATTTTATCATGGAAGGATTGGGCAAAAACTGGAAACCACTTGCTATTTTCTTCAGTATCGCAGGTTTGGTAGGTGCCTTGCCCGTTTTTAATGTTAACCAACTTACGCAGGCCATTTCAGATATTTTATTGGAACCCAATGGGGTAGAAGTTGGTTTTGTGTCCAATCTTATGATCGGAATTTTTCTCGCAGTGGTCACCGGTTTTGTCATTTTGGGAGGGCTTAATCGTATCAGTCGAACCGCGTCACGTCTTGTACCCGCAATGGTCCTTATTTATTTTGTGGCCGTACTCGTCATACTGGTTGTAAATGCTACAGAAGTCCCTATATATTTCAAACTTATTTTTACAGAAGCTCTTTCGGCCAACTTTTATCTGGGAGATCCATTTCTGGGTGGAGTAGTGGGCGGGATGATTATTTTGGGAATCCGCAGGGGCGCTTTCTCAAATGAAGCCGGCGTAGGTACTGCTCCAATGGCGCACGGGGCTGCAAAGACCAATGAACCTATTCGCGAAGGACTCGTAGCAATGCTGGGGCCTTTTATAGATACCATTATTGTGTGTACATTAACTGCTTTGACGATTCTCGTTACCGGTGTCTGGAAAACAAGTGACGCCGACGGAGTAACGCTTACCGCAGCAGCATTTTCAGAAGCTATTCCCGGGGTAGGACCTTATATTTTGCTGTTGTGTATTATTATCTTTGGTGTTTCCTCATTATTTTCCTATTCCTATTATGGCACGAAATGTTTGTCATTTTTGTTTGGCGCTAAAAATAAACATTATTATAATTACTTTTATATAGCCAGTATTTTAATAGGCGCCACCACATCTTTAAGCGCAATGATTAATCTTATTGACACCTTTTTTGCTCTTATGGCAATTCCTACCATGACGGCCACTTTATGGCTGGCGCCTAAGGTAATGCAGCGTGCAAGAAAATATTTTAAAGAACTGAAGCATCCGGGTCATGTTTAATTTTCAGCTTAAAGAGGCATTTTTGATTATAAATCACCCGTATTTTATTAAAAAATGTATATTTGCAGCCGCAAAAATAGGAAAGTAGATCTAAATTTTTGTTGAAATACTAATAAGTAGGTCTCATAGCTCAATTGGATAGAGCATCGGTTTTCTAAACCGAAGGTTGCAGGTTCGATCCCTGCTGGGATCACAAACAAAAGCCTCATTCGTGAGGCTTTTTTAGTTAACATCATCTTCACCGCAACGTTTTGACTTTAGATTAATTTATATCTGCTGCA
Source organism: Flavobacteriales bacterium (assembly GCA_038199845.1). Classification (GTDB taxonomy): domain Bacteria; phylum Bacteroidota; class Bacteroidia; order Flavobacteriales; family Flavobacteriaceae; genus Leeuwenhoekiella. The sequence goes on along the minus strand of JBBPYO010000510.1, from coordinate 1,973 downwards.
TTACAACTTTTTGAAAGGGTTAAAATCTATTTATAAATACCGCCCTATTTTGCTCTAAAAACATCCATTTTTAAATACTTTTTACCGGATATTCTATGGCAATTGATAACTACTAAACTTTACTAATCCGCTCCTTACGAAAGCTCAGAACATCTTAAATTTTGCTGGATTATTGAACGTATCGATGTTTTGTTTTAAATGAATTTTCATCACTTCCTGGCAGTAGAATTCAGTTTAAGGTTTGAAGTAAAAAACGCCGCATTTAAACTTCGTATCCATATTTCATATATTATCCTTCTGCTGATTTCCTTATATATGTTAACTTAGCGGGTAAAGTTGAAATTGTGCTTATTTATTTTATTGGAAAATATAATTGTTCAAATAACTAGTATTTTATTTTTCAGGTAGAAGAGAAAAGGAGAATGATTTTATCAATTCCATACTTCAAAATAAACTAAGTGAACTTAAAAATTTAAAATCATGAAAAATTTCAAAGTAGGCGACCATGTGAAGTGGAATTCTGAGGCAGGCCATGTTTCAGGTAAGATCATAAAAGTCCATCATGCGGATTTTGATTACAACGGATATACACATCATGCCAGTAAAGATGATCCTCAGTATGAGATCAAAAGCGATAAATCAGATCATATTGCGGCTCATAAGGGCACTGCACTTTCAAAAGTATAATGGGCACTTTCTCTTGGATCAGTCAAACATACTAAATGCGAACAAGCGGCAGAACTTTAAACAGCAACTAAAAAAGAACATTTTTATTTATTATAAAGACACTATATCTGTACTATAAAACCGCAGAAAGTTGAAAAAACGTAAAGAATTAACCGGTAAAGTGTCCGTTTTGATTGCTTTCGATAAAATCGCTCATTTGGAACCAGAGGTATTAAGAAGAGTCGAGGAAGAATTAAAGCTGACCTATGTTATCGAAAATAGTGAAGGCAATGTCTGTATGGCCAACAATTCCGAGGTTCGTGATGAGTATAGAGATGTATTTAATACAGAAGATCTTCAGAATTATCTCTATGCCGTTTTGCATTCGTCGGTGAATTGTACGAAATACAGAAATACTTTAAATCCTGAAATCTTTCAAATCCCATTTCCCAGCGATCAAGAGCAGTTTTGGAAACTGGTACGTCTCGGTGCACAATTGCGACAGATTCATCTAATTGAATCAAGCGCTGTTGCAGATTCCACTAAAGAAATTGAGATAATTACAGAAAATATAGATAAGATCAAAACCGAAAAATATTTTAAGACAAACATTAAACGCAAAAAATTCTGATGACATCTTTTGCATCTAAGGTCGTTGATTTTCATAAAGGATTGCGATTACCAGCTGGCCTTCCAAAAGGAATTAAAGCCCTAAATCCCATTCAGGAAAATAAGGAAGTCTTTGTCACGCTCAATACCTTTTACGAAAAATTTTATGATGACAACAACGAACGGAAAATAATCGTAGGTATAAATCCCGGGCGGTTGGGCGCTGGCGTAACGGGGATTCCCTTTACGGATACCAAAAGATTAGCCGAGATTTGCGGTATTGAGTTTGAATCAATAAAAACGCACGAACCATCATCCGTATTCATTTACGATCTGATTGCAAGATTTGGTGGACCGGAGAAATTTTATGGAAAATATTACATAAACTCCGTTTGTCCCTTAGGTTTTATAGAACAAAACAGTAAAGGCAATTGGGTGAACTGTAATTATTACGATTATAAAGAATTATTTTTGGCACTGAAGGGTTTTATTATTTCCAGTTTGAAAAGTCAGATTGCTTTCGGAATTGACACTACAGTTTGTTTTGTTCTCGGTAAGAAAAACGCCAAATTTCTTTCCCTAATAAATAAGGAGACAAAAATTTTTGATTCCATCGTTGCGCTTGACCATCCAAGATATATCGTGCAATACAAATCGAAGTTCAAATCAGATTATATCGATGAATATGTGAAATATTT
>JBBPYO010000509.1:0-3085 GCA_038199845.1 Flavobacteriales bacterium | reverse complement strand
CTTTTTCTTCTGCTGTTTTGCGGCATAAAAGCTTCTGCCCAAAATAACAATCCTGTTTTTCCCGGTTGGTATGCAGATCCCGAGGGTATTATTTTTGATGATCAATATTGGATTTTCCCCACTTTTTCAGCACCTTATGAGAACCAGGTTTTTCTGGATGCCTTTTCTTCTCCAGACCTTGTAAATTGGACTAAACATCCTAAAGTTCTGGATACTGCGGCTGTAAAATGGGCACATAAAGCAATGTGGGCGCCCTCCATTATTGAAAAGAAAGATAAATATTACCTCTTTTTTGGCGCAAACGATATTCAAAGCGATGATGAAAAAGGGGGAATTGGTGTTGCTGTGAGCGATTCACCGGCTGGGCCCTATAAAGATCTTCTCGGAAAACCTTTAATTGATAAATTTCATAATGGCGCACAACCCATTGACCAATTTGCTTTTAAGGATAATGATGGGCAGTATTATCTTTTTTATGGAGGATGGAAACATTGCAATATTGCCAAATTAAACGATGATTTTACCGGATTTATCCCGTTTGAGGACGGTTCTACGTTCAAAGAAATCACACCTGAAGGTTATGTGGAAGGTCCTTTTATGTTTATCCGCGATGGTAAATATTACTTTATGTGGTCTGAAGGCGGTTGGACAGGCCCAGATTATAGCGTGGCCTACGCCATTGCAGATTCGCCGATGGGGCCATTCAAACGTGTCGATAAGATTTTGCAACAAGACTCAAAAATTGCCAATGGCGCCGGTCACAACAGCGTAATTCATCCGGAGGGAAGCGACGATTATTACATTGTATATCACCGCAGACCGATGGGTGAAACCGATGGCAATTTTCGGGAAACCAATATAGACCGTATGTATTTTGACAAAAAGGGTCATATTAAACCCATCATAATGACCTTGGAAGGGGTGAAAAGCAGACCAGTTTCAGCAAAAAAATAAATGTATATCCGTCTTTTGTCCCAATGTAGCTTTTTGTCAGCCTGAGCCCTTCGACAAGCTCAGGACGGGCTAAAGTCGAAGGGTTAGACAAAAAAGTTTCGACTGCGCTCAACGTGACATTTGAATACTCATTTAAACTTACTTGACATCAAACGGAAATACAAAAAAATAAATATAAAAATCAATCTTACGTCATGAATAAAACATTAGGAATTCTTTTTTTCGCGCTAAGCGGGATAATGACCGTTTCGGCTCAAGAAATTATTCAGTCCATTGAAAATCCAGTGGATTATGCCAGTCCACTGATGGGCACCGACTCCGATTATAAACTTTCCAACGGGAACACGTATCCCGCAATCGCAATGCCCTGGGGAATGAATTTCTGGACGCCACAGACCGGAAAAATGGGTGACGGCTGGGCTTATACCTACGATGCTTACAAAATTAGAGGTTTCAAACAGACGCATCAACCTTCCCCGTGGATGAACGATTACGGGCAGTTTTCGCTCATGCCCGTTACCGGAAAACTTCGCTTTATGGAAGAAGACCGCCAGAGTTGGTTTTCTCATAAAGCTGAAACTGTAACTCCATATTATTACAGCGTTTACCTTGCCGACCATGATGTAACAACAGAAATCACACCTACGGAACGTGCTGCCCGTTTTCGCTTTACTTTTCCGGAAACCGATAGTTCATATGTGGTAATCGACGCTTTTGATAAAGGCTCTTATGTGAAAATAATTCCGCAAGAGCGAAAAATAATCGGTTATACAACTAGAAATAGCGGAGGTGTTCCTGAAAATTTCAAAAATTACTTCGTCGTGGTTTTTGATAAAGAATTCAATCTGACCAAAACCTTCAGCGATTCTACACTAACCGATGCGTTGGAAAATAAATCCAATCATGCCGGTGCGGTGATCGGTTTTAAAACCAAAAAAGGCGAACAGGTCAATGCACAAGTTGCAAGTTCATTTATTAGTTATGAGCAAGCCGAACGTAATATAAAGGAAATTGGCAACAACGACTTTGACGCCCTTAAAGCGAAAGGTCGGGAGACGTGGAACGAGCAATTGGGCCGAATAAAAGTAGAAGGTGGCACTACAGATCAGTTTAAAACATTCTACAGCACATTGTACCGTTCTTTGCTTTTTCCCAGAAAATTTTATGAGTTTGACGCCGATGGTAAAGTCGTGCATTATAGTCCATACAATGGCGAAGTATTGCCGGGATATATGTTTACAGATACTGGTTTTTGGGATACTTTTCGCGCTATGTTCCCTTTCCTTAACCTAATGTACCCAGAACTCAACGGCCACATGCAGGAAGGTCTTTCGAACGCCTACAAAGAAAGTGGCTGGTTACCCGAATGGTCAAGTCCAGGCTTGCGTAATGTGATGGTGGGCAACAATTCTGCTTCAGTGGTGGCAGAGGCGTATTTAAAAAGTGGAAAAGCGTATGACTATGATATTGAAAATCTGTACGAAGCGCTGATTCACGGTGCAAACAATGCAGGGCCAATGGAAGCTGTAGGTCGTGCGGGAGTTGAATATTATAACAAACTGGGTTATGTTCCTTATGATGTGGATATCAACGAAAACGCTGCCAGAACGCTGGAATATGCGTATGATGATTTTGCGATCTACCAACTGGCGAAGGCGCTGGATAAACCAAAAAAAGAGATTGAAAAATACCGCAAACGTAGCTTAAATTATAAAAATCTCTTCGATCCGGAATATAATCTCATGCGCGGTAAAAATGAAGATGGAACCTTTCAGGAACCTTTCAATCCCTTTAAATGGGGCGATGCTTTTACTGAAGGAAACAGCTGGCATTACAGTTGGTCTGTTTTTCATGATATTGAGGGGTTGATTGACTTAATGGGTGGCAAAAAGGAATTTGTAGCGCAACTGGATACGGTTTTTGCGCTTCCGCCAAAGTTTGACGATAGTTATTATGGTGGTGTAATTCACGAGATCCGTGAGATGCAAATTGCAGATATGGGCCAGTACGCACACGGAAACCAACCTATACAACACATGATCTATCTGTATGATTATGCCGGCGAGCCTTGGAAAACGCAATATTGGGTGCGTGAAACGATGAATAGAATGTATACGCCCGCTCCAGATGG
>JBBPYO010000508.1:0-6066 GCA_038199845.1 Flavobacteriales bacterium | reverse complement strand
CGAGAAAAATACAATGGATGTGGGTACGCCCTGTCAGATCATGATCCCCAATCAAAATAGCATCAATGCCAAGATTACCGGCAAGCTGCCCGTTATCGATTCCGTAAATCAAACCCAGGCGTTTCTTATTGCACTTCCCGATCAACAATTACCGGAACGTCTCAATGTAAATGTAAGGACGGTACTCAAACAGGATAGCACCGCACTCAGTATTCCACATATGGCGTTACAGACCAATGAGCTCATGACCGAATTCTGGGTTATGAAGGTGTTTAACGACACGCTGGCCATAAAGGAAAAGGTCACACCGCTCTTGCAGAACGATTCAGTGGTGCAGATTATTTCGGTAAATGTCAAATTGGGCGATCGCGTTGTCACCGAGGGGAGCTATCAGATGCATGATTCTACGGAGGTAAAAATCATGAAGCGATGAAAAATATCTTTAACAGTTACAAATATCCATTGCTTGCCATTGGTATTTTGCTATTGGCCGGCGGTTTTTTCGCTTATCAAAATTTAAAGACAGGTCTTTTCCCCAATATAACGTTTCCAAAAATCAAGGTCATTGCCGACTCCGGTCAGCAACCGGTGGATAAGATGATGGCGGCTGTGACCATTCCGCTAGAGAATGCGATACGGCGCACGCAGGGGCTCAATTATATACGTAGTACTACCTCACGCGGGAGTACCGAGATCTCGGTTTTCCTTAATTGGGATATGGATATTGATGTGGCTCGCGCACAGATTGAGTCTTTTATCAATCAGGCCAAAGGGAATATTTTGCCCAACACCAATTTTTCAGTAGAGAAGATGAATCCGTCCATCTTACCGGTGATGGGCTATTCGCTGGAGGGAGATATGTCGCAAGTGGATCTTAAAACAATTGCTAAATATCAGGTGCGTCCCTATCTTAGCGCGACTCAGGGCGTTTCTGACGTCGCCATAATCGGCGGAAAGGATAAGGAATATCAGATTATCTTAAAACCGGAAACCCTAAAGAATTTAGGTATTAGCCTGTTGACCGTACAGAATGCAGTGATGAATTCAAACATCATTCAGAGCGATGGCTACCTCACCGATTATAACCGAATGTACCTCACGCTCACCGATAATTCGGTAAAGGGCCTAGAGGATCTTCAGAATGTGGTAATAAAAAATTCCCCCACGCGGTTGATCCAGCTCAAGGATATTGCCGATGTCACCGTGAATGAAGCGAAACAGTATGTAAAGATTTTCGCCAATGGGGAAAATGTGCCGCTCATCGCCATCCTTAAGCAGCCCAGCGCAAACCTGATTTCGGTAAATGACAGTATCGAGAGAAAAGTTGAAGAACTAGGCAAAATCCTGCCCAATACCGTCAAGTTGGTTCCTTATTATAAGCAGGCCAATTTCGTAAACACGAGTATCAAAAGCATTCAGGACGTCCTCTGGATCGGGCTGGCTCTGGCACTGCTGGTGGTCGTTGCCTTTTTGCGGTCATTTTCTTCAAGTATGGTTGTGCTGTGTACCATTCCAGTAACGCTCTCACTTACCTTGATTGTGCTCGATGCTATTGGTTATACTTTTAATATTATGACCCTGGGCGCAATCGCTGCGGCCATAGGACTGATGATTGATGATGTTGTGATCATTATCGAGCAGATTTATAAAATACGGGAAGAGCACCCAAATGAATCTGTTACCTGGAGTGCAAGGGAAGCCATCTCACACCTTTTTCCGGCCATGGTGGGATCGTCGCTGAGTACGCTTGTGATCTTTATTCCCTTTGTGCTGATGACCGGTGTTGCCGGTGCTTATTTTAAGGTAATGGCCTTCACCATGATCATTGCGCTGACCTGTTCCTTTTTTGTGACCTGGTTTATGGTGCCCGTGCTCTCCATTCTGTTTTCAAGAAATAAACCCGTTAACCAAAAACATGAACCCAAGACCAAATGGATCCACCACGTTTTGGAAAAACCAGTTATCGGGATCGTATTTGCTGTTGTTTGTATTGTAATTATTGTCATTATACCTTCTAAATTGCCATCGGGTTTCCTACCAGAAATGGACGAAGGCAGTATTGTACTTGATTTTAACAGTCCGCCGGGAACAACTTTGAATGAGACTGGCCGAATGCTCAACATCGTTAACACTATTTTGCGTGACCAGCCCGAGGTGGAGGCCTTTTCTGCAAGGGCAGGCACACAGATGGGGTTTTTTATCACCGAACCCAACCGCGGTGATTATCTTATAAAACTGAAGGACTCAAGATCTAAAACGACCACAGAAGTTTCAGATGAGATACGTGCACAAATCGAGGCAAAAGTGCCCCAACTCACGGCTGATTTTGGACAGGTAATAGGGGATATGTTGGGCGACCTGATGAGTTCGGTGCAGCCTATTCAGGTTAAATTATTTGGGGATGATAGGGCTCAATTGGAACAGCTTTCAAAAAAAATCGCTTCGGAAATTGAACAGGTCGATGGAACGGCAGACGTTTTTGATGGGATCGTGATTGCCGGGCCGGAGATCCAGCTTGAGCCTAACGAACCCGCATTGGCAAAATTGGGACTCACACCGGCCGATTTCCAACTCCAGCTGCAGACGCAGGTTACGGGAACGGTGGTCAGTACTATGATCGATAACATCCGGGTAATTGACATTAGGATGCTTTATCCAGATACCTATAAAACTTCCGTAGAAGATTTGAGAAATACCACGTTGTTGCTACCTAATGGCTCCAGCGTTCCCATAACACAGCTTGCTGATATCACGATTAAAAAAGGTGTGGCAGAAGTAAATCGAGAAAACGAGAAAACAGTCGGATATATTACAGCCAGACTCAACAATCGCGATCTGGGCTCCACACTTACCGAGATAAAAGCCAGGCTAGCCAAAAATGTAAGCCTTCCGGCCAATTTCCATTTGGAATATGGGGGATCCTATGAGCAGCAACAGCAGGCTTTTAAGGAGCTATTGATGATTTTAATTTCGGCCATATTGTTAGTTTTTGTAGTCATCCTTTTTCTTTTCAGAAAACTGAAAATAGCTGGTGCCATTGTCTTTATTGCAGTCTTGGGCGTTGCCGGTTGTATGTTGGCACTTTTTATCACCGGCACCCCGCTGAATGTGGGGAGTTATACGGGGATTATCATGATCGTGGGTATCATAGGTGAAAATTCGATATTCACTTACCGTCAGTATCAGGAGTCCGATGAATCCCTTTCGCACGAGAAGAGAATAGAATATTCCATCGCTGCCCGACTACGTCCGAAACTGATGACCGCTTTTGCTGCTATCATGGCATTAGCACCTCTTGCACTCGGTATTGGCGCTGGGGCTCAATTGCACCAGCCATTGGCCATTGCGGTAATAGGTGGGATGGTATTTGCACTTCCGTTGCTCCTGGTAGTTCTTCCTACCCTGTTAAAACTGATTAGAAAATAAAGATTATGAACGCTATACTGGATTTTTTCTTGCATCTGGATACCCATCTGTTTACAATGATCGTCGATTATGGCCCCTGGGTTTATGGGATCCTCTTTTCCTTTATTTTTATTGAAACTGGTTTGGTGGTGCTGCCCTTTCTGCCTGGGGATTCGCTTCTTTTCGCGGCCGGGACATTTTGTGCTGGCGTAGATAACAGCGCCGGGGAGACTGCCCAGCTCAGTTTGTGGATAATACTTTTAAGCCTTATGGTTGCTGCGATTTTGGGCGATAGCCTTAATTATTATCTGGGAAGGACAATTGGATTGAAAGCCCTACGCTGGAAAATTGCTGGAAGGCAGATCGTACATCAAAAAAGCATTGACAAAACCCGCCATTTTTTCGATAAAAATGGACCAAAAGCGATAATTATCGCCCGTTTTGTGCCTATTATTAGAACATTCGCTCCCTTTGTCGCCGGTATTGGGGATATGCATTATGGTAAGTTCATAAAATTTAATATTGTGGGAGGCGCTGCCTGGGTTTTGCTGCTGGTGCTCACCGGATATTTCTTTGGAAACCTGCCTTTTGTAAAGGACAATTTTGAATATGTTGTACTTGGGATTGTTGTTCTTTCGTTGCTTCCTATGGCTATTGAGTTTATCAAAGCACGTTTCGGTAATGAAAATTGATCCTAAGATGGCCCAAAATTTTTTTCTTATATTAATTATTTACCTTTAATCCATGAAATTTCTTATTGCCGAAGACGAAATCGAATTACAGCAGGCCATTGTCAATTATTTGAAGCGCGATGCCCATGTGTGTGAAGTGGCCGCAGACTACTGGGAGGCCTCCGAAAAGCTGGAAATTTATGATTATGATATTGTGATCCTAGATATCAATCTGGTCACCGGAAGCGGTTTGGATTTGCTAAAAAAACTCAAGGAACAGAAAAAAAATGCCGGGGTGATTATTATCTCCGCAAACAGTTCCCTGGACGATAAGTTAAAGGGATTAGATCTGGGCGCGGATGACTATCTTACAAAGCCTTTTCACTTGGCCGAGCTCAACTCGAGGATCAAGGCTGTTCTAAGGCGAGGCAAGTTTGGTGGGAGCGATACCATTACTTTTAATGAGATCAGACTGGATAATCTTTCAAGGACAGCCTATGTAAGTGAAAAATCCATTGCGCTTACGCGAAAGGAATATGACCTGCTGCTGTTTTTTATCACGAACCAGAACCGCGTACTTTCAAAAAGTATCATTGCGGAACATCTGTGGGGAGATGACAGCGATATGCTGGATACATTCGATTTTATTTATGTGCATGTCAATAACCTGCGCAGAAAATTGACCGCCGCAGGGGCAAAATATATTCAGACAGCTTACGGTACGGGGTATAGATTTATGGAAGATTAGATGGAGAGCCAACAGAAAACACCTTTACTCAAAAGGGCATCTAAGACATTCTTGTTATCGAGTGCGGTCATCATGATTGTTTCCGCTATGGCGCTCTATTTTTACACGAGTTATCTGCTGAAAGGTGAGATAGAAGAAGAGCTTTTTTCCGATAAGGATAGAATAGAACGGCTGCTGATTAATGACCCCGACCTAAAAGGGATTTCTCCCATCATGACGGTAGAACGAGTAAATACCGCCCAAGGGAATAAATTGCTTGATACGCTCATTTATGACCCTTTACAGGATGAAATTGAGCTTTTTCGGCAACTTTCCGGTACTAAAGAAATCAATGGACGGCATTACCGAGTGACCGTGCGTGCTATGGTGATTGAGTCGGAAAATATTCTTTTTGCCATTGTTTTTACATTTCTCTCCATTATATTCCTTGCATTTGTATTCTTGTTTTATCTCAATAAATCACGTAACGAACAGTTGTGGAGACCGTTTTTTATCAATCTTGAAAAGCTCAAGGGTTTTTCTTTGCAATCGGGGGAAAATCTAAAATTTGTTGAATCGGATATCCTGGAATTCGATGAACTGAACCGCGAGATGGGATTACTAACCCAAAAAGTGCGGGCAGATTATGGAAGTCTCAAACAGTTTACAGAGGATGTCTCCCATGAGATGCAAACGCCGCTTGCCATTATGCAGGCCAAGATCGAAACCCTGATTAATGACAACGATCTTTCGGATAAGCAATTCGGGGATCTTTCCTCGCTTCAGCGTGATATACAACGGCTTAATCAGCTGAACAAAAAGCTGAGCCTTCTCGTAAAAATTGACAATAACCAGTTTGCTAGCCTAGAAACCATAAACCTTGATCTGATTCTTAAGGAGACGATTGAAAATCTATATGAACTTACTGATTTAACTATAAATCAGCATATAAATCCGGATGTGAAGTTGAAAATGGATAAATACCTGGCTTCTGTTCTGTTTAATAACCTATTATCAAACGCAATCAAGCATAGAAGCGGGAATGAAGCTATAGAAGTGCACTTGACCAAAGAGCATTTTCAAGTAATCAACTCCGGTGAAGCGGCCCTGCGCCATCCAGAGCGTATTTTTGAACGATTTTATAAGGAGAGCAATAAAGTGGATTCTACGGGGCTAGGGCTTTCCATCGTGAAGAAGATCTGCGATTATTACCACTTCAAACCAACTTATTTTTTTGAAAATGGAAGGCACATCTTTGAAGTT
>JBBPYO010000507.1:0-4890 GCA_038199845.1 Flavobacteriales bacterium | reverse complement strand
GATAGCATTCGTGCCTCAGAAGGTAAAGATGAAAAGAAAGAACCGAGAAACGGCCTAATGGATCCTGATGAATTGAGAAGGGAAAGTGATAATTAAGGATGGGTTTTTCTGTAATGCGCACCTACGCGCGTGATGGTTTCCTCTAAAGGGCGATATTTGAAATCAAGCGCTTTTTTAAGTTTTTTATTATTAAATGTTTTATCCCCAAATGCAGATTGGGCCGTGCTCCTAAACAATTGTCTGGGTTTGCCGGCAATAAGGCTCCATAAATAATCTGCGCGCCAGGCGATTGCCATTTGCCAGGATTTTAAGTTTTTTGATGGGACTTTTGCCTGAATGCTTTCAGCGATCAGCTTAAAGAAACGCATATAAGAAGTATTCACACCCACTAAAATAAAGCGCTCAGAATGGATGTCGCTTGCCATAAGTTGTACCATGGCATCCACCACATCAAGAACATCTACAAAAGCGGTTGTGCCGGGCACGTTGTAACTGCTGCCCTTGTCAATATGCGGAAAAAAACTGCCGCTGCCCGAATCATAAAAACCTTCGCCTACAATAATTGCTGGATTCACGATAACCGCGTTAAGGCCTTCTTGCGTGCCGCGCCATACTTCAGTCTCACTGGCAAATTTGCTGATGCCGTACACACTGTTTTCCCTGCTGGGTGTCCAGAAGGTACTTTCAGTAATGGGAGCATTTTTTTCAGTAGTTCCTAAGGCACCCACCGAACTTACGTGACAAAACTTCTTAATATTATATTTAAGGCTCAGGTTGACCATATTTGCAGTTCCCTCCTTATTGATATGTTGTATTTTATTAAAAATTACGGGATCAAAAGAAACCAGCGCGGCGCTGTGATAAACATACGAAACCTGATCAAAAGCGGCTTCTAGCGCAGGAATATCGTTTATATCTGCCTGAACCCATTCAATTTTCCGGAAAAAATCTTGAGATTTTAAAACAACATTTTCGGTTTTGGCCTTGTACTCAAAAAGTTCTTCCACCGCAACTTTGCTTTGTTCGCTGCGATAGGTAGCACGTACCTTTTCTCCACTGGCGGTTAAATGCCATAGTAGATGTGCCCCTACAAGTCCTGTACCTCCCGTTACCAGTATCATGGCGCTAAGATAAGCAAACCGTTCAAGGATGCATAACTGTAGCGTCATTTAGCGCTTGTTGTGCTTTATAGATTGTGCACCGTTGGTTATATTTGCGGTCGAGAACTAATTTTGAAACCCTGGAGAATGATTAAAAATTTTGTTGAAGAACTTACTTGGCGCGGAATGATTCACGATGTGATGCCGGGAACCGAAGAGCACCTTATGGAGGCAATGCGTTCGGCTTATGTAGGTATTGATCCTACTGCAGATTCCTTACATATAGGCCATCTCGTGGGGGTTATGATGTTAAAACATTTTCAACAATGTGGTCACAAACCTATTGCGCTCATTGGTGGTGCAACGGGAATGATAGGTGATCCTTCCGGAAAATCCGATGAGCGTAACTTATTGGACGAAGAGACTTTGCGCCACAATCAGCAGGCGCTTAAGGAACAGTTATCTCGATTCTTAGATTTCAATGCTGATGCTGGAAATTCAGCCCAACTTGTAAATAATTATGACTGGATGAAAGATTTCAGCTTTCTGGCATTTATTCGCGATGTGGGTAAGCATATTACGGTCAATTACATGATGGCTAAAGATTCGGTTAAAAAGCGTCTGTCTTCAGAATCTGCCGATGGAATGAGCTTTACTGAATTTACGTATCAATTAGTGCAGGGTTATGACTTTTTGCACTTGTACAGAGAAAAAGATCTTACGCTACAAATGGGCGGGAGCGACCAATGGGGAAATATTACCACAGGTACCGAACTTGTACGTAGAATAGGTGGCGGTAAAGCGTATGCAATGACTTGCCCACTAATTACAAAAGCTGACGGCACAAAATTCGGTAAAACCGCAGGCGGAAATATTTGGCTTGATGCAGAGCGTACTTCTCCCTATAAATTTTACCAGTACTGGCTTAATACCAGCGATGAAGATGCGGCAAAATACATCAAGATCTTTACGTTTTTAGATCGCGAAACTATCGAAAAACTTATTGCAGAGCATCAGGTTGCCCCACACCAACGGGAATTGCAAAAACGTCTTGCCGAAGAGGTGACGGTTGCTGTTCATGGCCAGGAGCAACTGGATAATGCGATCAAGGCTTCAGATATTCTCTTCGGAAATTCTACTGGTGCCGATTTGAAACAACTTAATGAAAAAACCTTTCTCGATATTTTTGAAGGGGTTCCGCAAGCGGAAATCAACAGGGCGGAAATTGAAGCCGGACTTGATATTGTAAATGTTTTGGGAGAAAAAACAAATTTTCTAAGTTCTAATGGAGAAGCAAAGCGGGCGTTGAAGCAAAATGCGATTTCGGTGAATAAAGAAAAAGTAACCGACGATTACATTCTAAAAACCGTTGATTTAATAAACAATCGTTTCATACTCTTACAAAAAGGAAAGAAGAACTATTTCGTAATTCGCGCTACGGAATAAGAAATTCATGCATCATAATGAAATCTTGATTTTGTTAATAATAGGCACAAGCAATAATCCAATGTCAATACCCATAAAAATCCCAAAAGTAGTATCGGATAATAGGAAAGTGTAGTTAATTATTTGAGCAGAGGAAGCAATTAAAATTCCAGCAAAGATCAAAAAAGTGGTGATTTTTTGTTCATTTCCAGCGATTTAGTGACTTAAAAATACAATTACTGTCTAATAAACAGATCAAAAGAGCCATTATTTCAACAAATAGGCTGTTTTTTTAAAATTCAGCGTATAAAAAAACCCGATGCTTTAGGGAGCATCGGGTTTTCCACTTAACTAACCAATCATTTATGAAAAACCTTTACAGGTTCTATATATAGACGCTTAATTATCAATATTATTACATGAAAAATGAAGCTTAACAAAACTATAACTTTGTCATTATGCGATTTTATTTAGGCAAGCCATTTTTGAGCTAAAAAGGGGGATTTTATGATATTTTAAGCTAATAATTTGAATCTAAAGCACCATTAAATTACACCCCCGAATATCTGACTGATCAAAACGGCCCAGTACTTCAAAACGGTTTCCATCTAATTTGCGTCCCAGATCTTGAGTGGCGATAAACGGGCAGGAGTTGGTATTGGCGAGATCAATGACGTTTATACCACCACTTTTACCTGAATTTACAAGTGAAAGCGCATCTTCGGTATCGCGGATCTGAATATCCATCCATGGTGGAGTGGTAAAAATTCCGTTTCCGCTAGAATATGCCTGAGAAAGCAGTTCAGTCATACCATACTCGCTGTGTATTTGGGCTACGCCAAAACCTTTCTGCAAACAAGCATGCAATTCTTCCCGAACCAATTCTTTGCGACGTCCCTTCATGCCGCCGGTTTCCATGATAAGGGTATTTTTCAGCTGGAAATCATAATTTTCCACTAAATCCAGAAGTGCGAAAGAAACCCCGATAAGCAGCGTTTTTTCGCCGGAAGCATCCAGTTTTTTTAGGGTTGTGGCAAGTTTAGCTAGTTCGTTAAGGTAAAAACCACTTTCAGGCTTTTTACTCTGTTTGATAAAATGATCCACCATATAAATGAGCGACGAACCTGTACGTTCTAAATACGCAGGCAGAAGCGCAAGCACGGTATAATTGGTGATGTCGCCGTAATGTTGAGTAAAACACTTTGTAAAACTGGTCTCATATAAAGAAATATCGGTCACATAATGTTTACTGGTCGCTGATCCCGTAGTTCCGCTACTGGTGAAAATAGTTTGAACATCTTGAGTGGAAGCAAGGACTTTATGCTCTTTAAAAAAAGAAATGGGCAAAAATGGAATCTGGTTTACCTGTTGAATTTCTTCCGGACTAATGTTCAGTAAATTACAGAATTTTCTATAAACGGTATTATACGCATATTGCTTATGAAACGCCTTTAATGCGGCCTGCTCAAACTGGTCACGAGTTTTTATCTTGAAAAAGGGAATAGGTTGCATAGTGGTCAATCAAGGAGTGCAAAGATATTTAAAAATGAATTGGTTTGCTCAGGAAGGCAAGACCAAGAAACGATCAGTATTTCCGAAAACAGCTATCTTGCTGGCAGCACTTATATTACCTAAATGTTATGAATTGAGCGGTAGGAAAAAGCAAGCCAATTTAATGGTATCTTTACCTTGTTCATAAATATTTACGATGAAAAAGAAGGATATTAAGATTTTACTGGTAGATGACGAGCCGGATATTCTAGAAATTGTGGGTTATAACCTCAACAATGAAGGATATCAAGTGCTCACAGCAGAAAACGGTAAACAAGCCGTAAAAATTGCTGCAAAACATCAACCGCATTTAATTATCCTTGATGTGATGATGCCAGAAATGGACGGTATTGAAGCTTGTGAGCAAATACGCAAAAACCCCGCGCTTTCTGAAACGATAATCGCTTTTCTGACCGCCCGTGGGGAAGATTATTCACAAATGGCCGGATTTGACGCTGGGGCAGATGATTACATAACAAAACCCATAAAGCCCAAGGTTCTGGTAAGTAAGGTAAAGTCACTTTTACGCCGTTTAAAAGAAGAGACAGATAAAGAAACCACGTTAACTTTTGGGGATCTTGTCATCAATAGGGAAGAATATAAAATCATTAAGAATAAAAAGGAAATAGTGCTTCCGCGGCGGGAGTTTGAGCTGTTGTCACTCCTTACTTCAAAGCCGGGAAAGGTCTTCAAAAGAGAAGATATTCTAGACCGCGTGTGGGGCAATGAAGTTGTGGTAGGCGGCCGTACAATAGATGTGCATATCCGTAAGCTTCGCGAAAAAATAGGCGATAAAACATTTAAAACCGTAAAG
>JBBPYO010000506.1:0-3851 GCA_038199845.1 Flavobacteriales bacterium | reverse complement strand
GCCACCAAACCATCGCTCGATGGTCCTTCTGTCCACATCAAAAATACCCGATAGATCGGTAATCGTACGTTTTCGATAGGACAAAAGGATACAGTGACTGCGCTGTTGAACCGTGCTGTCCGGACTGTTTTTATAAAGCTTTTCGAGTGCTTCAATCTCACCTGATTGTAGTTTTATATATCTCATTACGAGATAAATATACTTCTTTCATTAGCGAAAAACAACAAAATACGGCATTATATTTTTCTTATTACTTATGTTCTATGTTCTCTTTTCAATTTCACTCCTCATTCTAAATCTTTTCATTCTTCAAAAAACTTAACTTTGAATTTTCAGTGAAAACAGATGATGACCAACCTAACTTTTGACACCTTTAAACCTGAATATACCAAAGCCTTTGAGCGCCTTAATATTGCCTGGCTTGAAGAATTTTTTATAGTGGAAGCGTATGATCGTAAAGTTCTAGGCGATCCACAGCATTTTATCATAGAAAAAGGCGGTCATATTCTGGTGGCTAAAATTGACGATAATATTGTTGGCGTAGTAGCATTGATAAAGGTAGAAAAGTCGGTTTACGAACTCACGAAAATGGCTGTAGATAGTAAATATCGCGGTCAGAATATTGGGCAGCGGCTTATGGAATTTACGCTTGCTTTTGCTAAAGAAAAGCCAATTACAAGCTTGATTTTATACTCAAATCGTACATTAGAGAATGCGATTTATATCTACCGGAAATTTGGTTTTGAAGAAATTCCGCTAGAAGCGGAAAATCCTTACGACCGGGCAGATATTAAAATGAAAATCAATCTATAATCAACATCTATTTTATGAAAAACACATTACTCTTATTTACAGCTTGTCTTGTTTTAAGCAGCTGTAAAAATGACAAAAAAACAGAAAATACTGCGCCAGAACCCGAAAAAATGGCCATGCACAACGAAAATCAGGATGAACCTGATTTTGACGTTATGCCCATTGAGCACGCCACGGCGGTTTTTAATATAGATACCACGATTTTTTATATTGATCCCGTAGGCGATGCGAAAGTCTTTAGCGACCAGCCAAAGCCGAATGTCATTCTCGTAACAGACATTCACGGTGATCACCTCAGCCCCGAAACCATTAAAGCATTAGCAACTCCAGAAACCAAAATTGTCGTACCACAAGCTGTTGCAGATAAGTTGGATGCCGGGATGAAAGAGCAAGTCACCATTCTCGCCAACGGTCAGACGACTGAAATTTACGGTGTTTCGATCACGGGAGTTCCCATGTACAATTTACGCGAAGAAGCAAAGGATTTTCATACCAAAGGGCGCGGTAATGGTTACGTTCTTGAAAAAGATGGTCTGCGCGTTTATTTTTCCGGTGATACCGAAGATATTCCCGAAATGCGCAACCTCAAGGATATTGACTACGCGTTTGTTTGTATGAATCTACCTTACACGATGACAATTGAAAGTGCTGCGGAAGGCGTTCTCGCTTTTGCACCAAAAAAAGTATATCCCTACCATTACCGCGGTCAAGACGGACTCAGCGATGTGAAGAAATTTAAGGAACTGGTGGAAGAAGGAAACCCAGATATTGAAGTGGTACAGCTGGACTGGTATCCAAATAAAGAATAAAAGAAGCTCAGGAAAAATAAAAAATCTCCTAAAAAGTGTTCAAAAATGCCGATTTTTAAGGCTAAATTGACTCTTTTTAGGGGATTTTTCAATGTGAAAAAAGTAAGGATTATGCGCACACCTCATCAGATTTTTCAGAACGATCCCGAACTTCAAAAGCATCCTGCGGTTCAAGAAATCATTGCACAATTTGAGGAAACCCGCGATGCACTTGTAGATGCAGAACAGCATATTGAGCAGAAATTCATGAGGCTCAAACATATGGAAGAACTGGTAGGCCAGATCAGAGCGGGCATTCACGACGAACTCAAAAAAGACCAGGATGCTGAGCGTTTTAAGGAAACACCACGCATTGATTTTAAGGAAGCGGTTCTGAATTTACAGCGCTATATCAGCGATTATTTAAGGGATTATAATATATGGATGTGAAGTAACTTTTCCTTAAAGATGACTGATTTTGGATAGTTTGATTCATACAAATTAGCTTTAATTTCACTTTTAATTTAAGGATTCTGATAAACATTTTTAAATATCCTCAATTGAAATTTTCTCCAAAAATCACAAAGACCAAACTTCTGGGATTCAAATAAGGTTTGTGAATTTTATTTCACAAATGGGATTCAAAATCCATTCGCTGTCCCAATATTCTGACAATAAAAATCCCGTCTACAACCTCTTTAAAAAAGATTGTATGTGCTTTATAAGAATATCTTTTCAGGCTTGGTGAATAAAAAGAAGCATTCCTTCCTATTTCGGGATTTTTGGCCAGTAACTTAAAACAGTTATGAAGTTCTTCCTTATATTTTAGGGATTGTTGTAATCCCCATATTTCAATACTGAATCGAGCAATTTCCAAAATATCTTCATCAGCTTCAACGGATAAATGAAAATCAGACATTTTTGAGCACTTTTTCCTGCTCCGCCTGCTTCCAGATATCTTCAATAGTTCTCTTACTTACGCCACTGTTCAAACCTTTTTCAATTTCGGCTTTCGTCATTAAAAAATGAGCTTGATCCTCTTGCTCCTTTCGTAAAAGATCACGAATGTATTCGCTCTCATTTGTGTAATCGCCTTTTTCTATTTGCGCTTTGATCCATTCGTCCTGCTGGTGAGTCACGGTGATGGTTTTTCTAATTGTTGCCATATTTTAATGTTTCAATATTCATACGATTGATGTAAATATAATGATTGTTAAGCACAAAAAATCCTCATTTAAAGCACAAAAAAATCCCGAGCCTTTCGACTCGGGATTTTCAATCTATTTGTTAAGAAACGACTTTCGCCGGTGTAAGGGATTCACACAAATTCCGCCGAAGCGGAATTTGAATTTCAGCTTACTTTACTTCTTCGAAATCTACGTCTTCTACATCACTTTTTGAAGAACCTCCTTCAGCATTTCCACCTTCGGCTTGATCTGCACCAGCATCGGGCTGTCCTGCAGCTTGACCTGAATCAGCTTGTGCTTTATACATTTCTTCAGAAGCAACTTTCCAAGCTTCATTGATCTTGTCAAGCGCTGGCTTGATTTTCTCAAGATCTTTGGAAGCGTAGGCCATATGCAGTTCCTTAAGCGCATCTTCAACTGGTTTTTTCTTATCCGCAGATAATTTATCACCAAATTCTTTCAGCTGCTTTTCGGTCTGGAAAATCATTCCGTCCGCTTCATTCAGCGTTTCGGCAGTTTCCTTGGCTTTCTTGTCGCTTTCAGCATTTGCTTCAGCTTCAGATTTCATTTTTTTGATTTCTTCTTCGGTCAAGCCAGAAGAAGCTTCAATACGAATATCCTGAGTTTTACTGGTAGCCTTATCTGTTGCAGAAACCTTAATGATACCATTGGCATCTATATCAAAAGTCACTTCAATCTGTGGCGTACCACGTTGAGATGGTGGGATTCCGTCTAGATGGAAACGACCTATTGTATTGTTATCGTTTGCCATGGGGCGTTCACCTTGCAATACGTGAATCTCAACGCTTGGTTGATTATCCGCTGCAGTTGAGAATACCTGTGATTTTTTAGTAGGTATTGTCGTGTTGGATTCGATCAATTTAGTCATTACACCTCCCATGGTTTCAATACCTAGAGAAAGTGGAGTAACATCAAGAAGCAATACATCTTTAACGTCACCGGTCAATACACCACCTTGAATCGCAGCACCTACCGCAACTACCTCATCTGGGTTTACACCTTTACTTGGCTTTTTGCCGAAGAATTTCTCAACAGCTTCCTG
>JBBPYO010000505.1:0-19067 GCA_038199845.1 Flavobacteriales bacterium | reverse complement strand
AGAATCGCGCTTGCGCCCTATTTTAATGACCAGTCTCACCATTGCGCTGGGTGCGCTTCCCATTGCTGTTTCTTTGGGTGCAGCCTCAGAAAGCCGCATTGGTATGGGAGTTGTAATTATAGGCGGCACTATATTTTCTCTCATCCTTACCTTATTTATAATCCCGAGTATTTATATGATGTGGTCACGGGAAAAGAAACAAAACCCCGAATTGAACCGCTTGGAAAACTATGAAAATGAACTGCAGCATTCTTAAAATCATCTATTTTTTTGTCGTTTTGGTTGGAGGCATGTGGTCTGCTAGAGGGCAAGACCTACTTACTGTGGAAGAGGCGGTGCGTATTGCTTTGGAAAACAACTATGAGATCCGCTTGGCCCAAAATAACTTTGAAATTGATACCGAAGGAGTAAGTTTAGGCTACGCCGGAATTCTGCCCAGCGTACAGGCCAGCGTCACCGATGATAATAATATTCAGGATATCTCACAGGTGCGGTCAGACGGGACAAATCGTAAACTTAGCAATGGTAAAAATAATAACCTGAATTATGGCGTCAATCTGGACTGGACGCTCTTTGACGGTTTTGGGATGTTTGCCCGCTACGACCAGCTCAAAGAATTACAAAATCTTGGTGAATCGGAATTGAAACAGGCCATTTTAAGCCGAGTGGCTAATGTGATGACCACTTATTTTGAAATCGTTCAGCAAAAACAGGAGCTTTCTGCGCTAGATAGTACCTTGGTGATTTCTCAGCAACGGGTAGAATTTGCTCAAAACCGATTTACGATAGGTAAAGCTTCAAAACTAGAAGTACTTAATGCACAGGTAGATCAAAATACAGACCAGACCCTGCTTTTACGACAAATTGAATCATATGCTAATACTAAAACGAGGCTCAATGAGATCATGGCAAGAGATACTCAGACTGAATTTACGGTAGAAGAAGCCTTGCTGGTTGATCAATCCTTGCAATTAGAGCAACTTGTGGCCTTGGCAAATGATCAAAACCCAGAGTTGCAGGCGGAGATTATCAATAAGCGCATCGCCGAACTTCAGTTTAAGCGTATACGTGCCAATCGATATCCAGTGCTGGTGGGAACTACAGGTTATAATTTCAGTGAGTCTCAATCCAGCCTTGGCTTTACAAGCAGTAACTCAGCACAGGGCTTTAATTATGGCTTTACGGCCAGCGTAAATATTTTTGATGGATTTACTCAAAACAGAGATGAGAAAATCGCGAAATTACAGATTGAAAATAGTAGTATTGTTATCGATCGACAATTAGAAGCCCTGCAATCTCAACTCACCACTGCTTATCAAACTTATATTACTAATGTACGGTTAATCGATCTGGAACAGCGTAACGAAGCCATTGCAAAAGAAAACCTGGATATTACGCTCGAAAAATTTAAGATAGGAACCATTCCTACAATTGAATTCCGCACCGCACAGCTCAACTATATTAATGCAAAAGTGCGTTACAGTGAGGCAACCTATCAAGCCAAACTTTCTGAAGTTACTTTAAAACAATTGGCCGGGAATTTGAGTTTATAAAAAAATACTTTAAGATAAAAGTAGCTGTAGATTTCTACTGTTTTATTACCGTTTTTCACTACTATTGGGCGATTTATCAAATTGTATTACAATGAATAAAACAATAAAAATCTTTCTGAGACTCGCTATTGCGCTAAGTTTTTTATCGGCAGTGGCAGATAGAATGGGCATATGGCCCAAAGCAATTTCGGTATGGGGCAATTGGGAGAATTTTTTAGCGTATACCGCAATGCTTAATCCATGGTTTCCTGAATCTATAATACCGGCCATAGGTTTTATCGCTACTGTGGCTGAGGTCATCTTCGCCATTTGCCTAATTATTGGCTTTAAAACCGAGTTTTTCGCGCGTTTAAGCGGATTTCTACTGCTTATTTTTGCTCTTTCCATGACCTTTTCCTCAGGGATAAAAGGCGCTTTTGATTATTCGGTATTTACCGCTGCCGCAGCTGCTTTTGCGTTGAGTTTAATGAAAGAAAAGTATCTGGAAATAGACAGTTTTTTAGGCAAAAAAGCAATGTATTAATTCCCATATACACTTCTAAAATTCTATAATTGCCAATATAGGTAAATGATCAGAAGCATATGTTTTGCTGATAACACGGTGATCTTTAACCGAAAATTTATTTTTAGGTCTGAACGCGATAAAATCAATGGCTTTTTCAGGAGCATTTACAGGTATTGTAGGAGCGCAGGATTCACAAGTTCTCTTGAAATGTCGATCTAAACTATCAATAACCGGTGTGCCAGCAATGGCATTAAAATCTCCCGCGATTATTAAGGGCAAGGTTTCTTTGCTAGTTATTGTATTGATATCTTCTATTTGCAACAGTCTATTAGTATCGGCCTTTTGAGCGTCTAAATGGGTACTGTAGAAAAGGATTGCGCTACCGTCAGGAAGTGCAACTTTTACAGTGGCTAACACTCTTGGTTCGCCATTTGTATCTGGTGAGGAGCGTAGCTTATGAATTTTAGAATCAGTAATCGGAAATTTGGATAAAATGGCTACTCCATATTCACCGCTTTCAAAATTAATGGCCTTACCAAAAAAGACATGCATCCGAAGTGCATCGCCAATACGTTGCGCCTGGTTTCCTTGGCCAGAACGTTGTGTATTTACATCTATTTCCTGTAAGGCCACAAGATCAGGATCTTCGGTTTTTATGGTTTCAATTATTGCATCTAGATCAATGACGCCTTCCTTAGATGGGGGATTGGCATGGTGAATGTTATAGCTCATCACGCGCAATTCATGTATTAACGCACTACTCGTTTTGTATTTATTGGCCTTGCTGAAATTTTGAAAATCAATTAAAGGGATCGCCGCTAAGACGATCCCTAATGAAAAGATTAGAATATTATTTTTCATGTCAGAAATATTTTATTAAATCTTAAAAATGAATCAATTATCCAAAAGACTAAGTTGAACGATAACTGGAAAATGATCTGAAATATACCGCTTTCCGCGTTGCCCATCAAGCACTTGATAGTTTATCGCTTTTATGCCATTATTGTAGAAAATATAATCAATTCTATTTTCAGGACCTCTGTCTTCGGCCTTCCAACCATTTGCGGTATAATCTGGACCGTAGCGATTTTCAAGGTCCAGTTGCAGAAACGTATCCTTTAATCCGTTTTTTACAAGGAGCGTGTGAGGATCGCTATTTGGGGAGCTGTTAAAATCACCTGTAACTACCAAAGGATTGTCCTTTGCGATACGTTTAATCTCTTTCACTATTATCTTGGCACTATTTACTCTTGCTACCTTTCCACGGTGGTCAAAATGTGTGTTGAAATGATAGAAGATAGTTCCTGTCACTTTATCTCTGAATTTAGCCCAGGTCAAAATACGGGGAAGAGCCGCATCCCATCCTTTTGAGGCGACAGTTTCTGGGGTTTCCGAAAGCCAAAAAGTATCGTTTTCAAGAAGCTCGAAACGGTCTATTTTGTAGAAAATTGGGGTAAATTCTCCTTTTTTTCCACCTTCGCGGCCTACTCCCACGTAACTGTAAGTGGGCAGTAGGTTTTCCATATCTGTTAGCTGCTCGTAAGTGACTTCCTGGGCACCTACAATGTCAACATCAAAAAAGCGGACGCTCTGTGTGAGCCAATCTTTCCTGTTTTCCCATTTATTGATACCATCATCAGGATTGTTATACCTGATGTTGAAAGACATAATTTTTACAGTTGCATTATTTTCTTGCGCATGCATTTTAAAAAAGCTCAGAACAAGTAGTATAGTTACTAATTTTCTCATTGCCATCCTGGGTTTTGTACTAAGTTGGGATTCAGTTGTAATTCTATACGTGGTATGGAATACAGGTAATCTTTGCTCTCATCAAAGGTGCGGTTATTAAAATCTGGATGTGGATCAATTAGGCCATTGGCATCCAGATAAAAATCAGAATCCAATTTATAGTATTGAACGCCACTTTTAGGATTTGCGGGGCGATCGCCATTGTAGAGTACAACATTGATCTCGCCATCATCAGTAAGATCATATTCTCCCGCACCAGGAAAATAGAGGCCGCGCAAGGGCCGTGTCAAAGTCTGCCCGGCTTTCCAACGTACAATATCATCCCAGCGAAAGTTCTCCATATAAAGCTCAATGCGTCTTTCTCTTCTAATTTCTAGAATAATACCTTGATTATCGCCCGTTACCCCATTATATTGATTGGCCATGAATTGATCGGGGTTAGTATTTGCTGTTTCCAGAGATAATGACGGCATATCGACCCTTTCACGTAGTAAATTTATTGATTTGTCAAGATCCTGTTGCGTCAATGTTCCCAGTTCAGCTTTGGCTTCAGCAAAGTTTAATACAACTTCCCCAAATCGGAAAAGAGGCAGGTCTGTAATAGATTGATCATTGGTATCATAAACCGGTTCGGTTACATATTTTATAATTTGGTACCCTGTCACGGTCGCGCCCAGATTGGGTGCCAGCGGTATAGATTGACCTTTTCTAGTATAACCAGGAGTGCGTATGGTTTGCGCCAGACGTGGATCGCGGTTTTGGACCTCCTCTGTAAAAAGCAATTGATTATAATTCGGAATGTCTGTAAAACGGGAACCGTCTTTATTAAGATAACTGTTGACCAGATCTTTTGTCATTCCGGGACGGCCAAAAGAACTTGTTGTCACATAATAATTTACATTGTGGCCTATGTTTAGCTCCTCTGAATAGGCGCGCGCCAAAATAAATTCGCTTTGATTTGCATCATGTGCATTAAAAAGTTCCAGATAATCCTTATTTGGATTGCCAGCGGTATAGATTACGTAAGGTGAATTATTGATTAATTCTTCTGAAGCTTCTACAGCCGCATTGAGGTATTTTTCATAACCATTGATACCCCTGTACTTTTCAAAAGTACCTTCATAAATACCTACCCGCGCTTTTAGCGCAAGAGCAGTGTATTTTGTGACTTTATAAACATCTTGCTCTTCCCTCATGTTTTCAATTGCCCAATCCAGATCTTCCAGAATTTTATCTACAATAAATTGACGTGAGTCGCGTGGTTTAGTGAGTGCCTCAGTGTCATCCGGTTTAATAGGCGTGTCATACCAGGGCAATGGCCCAAAACGTTGAAATTTATCAAAGTAAAATCGCGCCCTGAAAAAGCGGGCTACCCCTCCATAGTGCGCTTTGGCATTCTCATCATCGGCTTTCTCATACTCTTGTAAAAAGAAATTTATATCGCGCAGGTAATCCCAGTCCCAGCCACCACCAGAAGTGGGCACCAAACGTGAGCCACGCATCTCGTCACTTAGTTCAGTCTGTATGATGTTATCGGTTGCCGCTTCGCCATTATAAATAGAAGTGCTGGGCCACATACGGTAAAAACCATTAGTGTACAGTTCCAGATCACTGGCGGTATTAAAGAAAGTCTCTGCAGTTATTTCAGAAAGCGGCTGCTTGTCCAGAAAATCGTCGCTACAGGAGTATAGACTGGCAGCAACGGCAATGACAATGAATAGTTGTTTGAAATTCATGATGCGGTTTTTTAAAATTGAAAGGAAACTCCTAAAGAATATGTTTTTGAAAATGGAACAACTTGAGCTGTTCCTCTATTTGCAGAGGTTGATGGATTGTTGAGGTTTACTGAAGCACTTGCGGCCTCGGGATCAATATAATCTGTCAAAGGGGAGAAGGTAAGCAGGTTTTCACCGCTCAGGTAAATACGTAGTTTTGTAGATGCCGACTGCGAAATGACTCCTTCAGGAATTGTATAACCCACGGTGAGGTTCTTTAACCTTAAATACGCCACGCTCTGCAAATACCTGTCGTTTACCTTTTCAAGGGAACCGCCCAATGCGATGTAACCATAATTTCTTGGGAAATACGCATCGGTGTTTTCTGGGGTCCAGATTTCATCAACCAGATCTTTACGTATATACGAATTGTAAGGCCTGTTATATTGCGCCCAGAACATCCGTGAATCAGAATTGGGATACCAATCCTGTTCTCCCACCCCCTGAAAGAAGAAAGAAAGATCAAAATTCTTCCATTTGGCATTTGCTAAAAAACTATACAGGTATTGCGGTGCAGAATTTCCTATAATCTCTCGATCACCGGGATTATTGACCGTATTTTCACCTTCACCCACAAATCCATCTCCGTCTAGATCAATATATTTTACATCTCCGGGCTGCAAACCACCACCGGAAGATATGCGGTTAGAAACAAAACTTTGATCGGCATGGTTGGCAATCTCTTCTTCAGATTGAAAAAGGCCATCAATGCGATAGCCCCAAAGTTCGCCAATGGTCATTCCTTCGTAAAAATCTACAAGGCTTAGGTTAGGGTTTTGAAACCGAGTAATCTTGGTTTTTGAATTGGAAAGATTTGCCGTCACAGAATAAGAAAATGCATCTTTTCCCAGTTCAAATGAATCTTGGTAACTTAAGGAAAGTTCAAAACCTCTTGCCCTTAAATCTGCCGCATTTTCAAGGGGAGAACCAGTTCCCAGAACACTGGGCAACGTCGCCGCTGGCGAAAGCATTCCTTTAGTATCTCTTTGAAACCAATCAAAAGTAGCCGATAATCGATTTTCCAGAAGGGTGATATCAAGACCAAAGTCTAAAGTACTGACTTCTTCCCAGGTGATTTCTGTGGGATTAAGCGCTGGTGATTCTATATAATTTAATCGGCTTCCGTCAAGTACATAATCATAAAGTCCGTTAGGTAATGTTGGGAAATAGGCATAATCGTCTATATTTTGATTTCCGAGGGAACCATACGACGCCCTGAATTTAAGAAGGTTAAACGTATCTCCGGTAAGATCCTCAAAAAATTGCTCCTTATTGATTAGCCATGCCGCAGAGGCAGAAGGGAAGAATCCCCAGCGATACTCTGAAGGAAATCTTGAGGTTGCATCATATCTACCATTGAATTCCAACACATATTTGTCCAGATAATCATAAGTAAGTCTGTAAAACAGCCCTTGAATGGCCCATTCTGAAGCGCTCCCCGTGGTGGAAGGATTTGCTGTTGCGAGCCCTAAAGAGTTCAAATCATTAGAAATCAGGTTTTGCTTACTAGCCATAATGCTTTTGGTCATAAAGGTTTCCTGGTTGAAACCCGCTGTGGCCTTAAGTGAATGATCTCCAAAATATCCATTGTAATCGGCATATAAATTCAGTGCATCATATCTACTTTCAGTACGGTATTCATTTAAATAGTCATTGCCAAGAAGATCAATTTGTTCAGGGTAAATAGAGTATGGAATGCGCGTAGAACGTTGAAACCTGCTGAAGTTGTTCCGCCGGATGGCATAATTACCATTAAGGGTAAGGCCAGGCAGTGGTCTGATCTCTACCGAAGCGATATTTGAAAACTCATTATCATTGGTTTCTTGTTTTGAGGTGCCTTGCAGCAAAGCCGCGTAAACCCCATCACCAATGGTATAATTGTTCAATTCTGTGCGCCATAATGCACCTCCATCTGGATTGATGGGAACGTAAGAAGGTAAGGCGTGTACCCACATTAAGCTGCTCCATACATCTCTGTAGGTGCCGTACTGACTCCCACTATGCTCTATATCTTCAGAACTGTTATACTGCATATTGTTAGAAAAGGTGAGCCAGTCTGCTGCTTCAATATCCACTTTACCCCGTAAGTTGTATTTTTCATATGTGTCTTCCTGTACTTTTAAAATCCCGGTAGATTGGTAATTCCGGTAGGAGAAATAAGCCTTTACCTTTTCAGAACCTCCAGAAACGGAGGCGGTATAAATTCGAGACGGATAGGTTTTTCTGAAAAATGTATTCCACCAGTCGGTATGACCGTAATGTACGTATTGATCTCGGCCATTACGTTGGTCTATGATAACGCGCGCTAAAGAAGGATCTTCTGAAACTTTGCGCAACTCCTCCATATCAGCATCCGTGTAACCGGTATACGATGCACCGCTGTTATTTCTAAACGCCTCGTCTACGATGGAAACCGCTTTAAAAGGATCGGTTAAGAAATCAGTATTCATAGTTGGGCTATTAAGGGCTGTCGTTATCCCTAAGTTGACCTGAATGTTACCTTCTTTAGCATTTTTTGTAGTTACCAATACAACTCCAAAAGAACCTCTTGCACCATAAATAGCGGCTGCACCAGCATCTTTTAAAATACTTATCGACTCCACATCATCAGGGTTGAGGTTGCTCAAGTCTCCTTCTATTCCGTCAATTAAAATGAGTGGTTGGCCGCCATTAATTGAGGTAAATCCCCTAATATTAATTCTGGGCTCATCGCCTACTTTTCCACTGGTCTGTGTTACGTTAAGTCCTGGACTAAGCCCTTGAAGGCTAGAGCTTATATCTGCGATGGGCCGCTGGGCAATATTTTCAGTATCTACCGTGCTCACCGCGGTAGATAACTTTTCCCGACTCGTTTTACCGTAACCTACCACAATAACTTCGTCAAGCGCATTATTATCTGGCTGAAGGGTTATAGTTAAAGATCTAGAGGTTTCTATACGAAGTTCCTGACTTACAAAGCCCACAAAGGAAACTTTGATTTGGGCTGGGAACGAAGATAGCTCTAAGCTAAAATTACCGTCAAAATCAGTTGAAGTGCCGTTAGATGTATCTGCTTCCATTACGGAAGCGCCGGGCAACGGTAGTCCATTTTCATCCAGAACGGAACCGGTAATTATTTGTTGCTGATTCTTTACCGCATTATCAGGGACATCGTTCCCGTACGATCTTGTATTTATAGTATCATATTTTATTGATGTTATTATTAGATTTGTACTCGCCTTGCTAAAATTCACAAAAAAAGTGAGACAGGCTAGTAAATAAAGTTTTGATTGTTTGAAGGATGACGAAAATCTATGTATTTTTTGATTCATAAAAATTTGGCTATGAGTTGATAGTGTTTTTAAACGTTTCCTTTTGAGCTGTCTTTAAAAGGATTATTCGGTTTGTACTATTTCAAATTTATTGTTGTTATTCATAGGCAAATTCATTTTAAGTTGATCTCATTGTATTTAAAGTTTAAAAATTAAAATGTAAAAGAATTAAAATGTGGAGGAATGAACTGTAGAAACATTTTAATTTACTGTTATCCAAACTTTAAATATGAATGGGATTTAAAAGAAAACTTAACCTATTAATAGTATAGAACCTGCAAAATGCTGAAATCGCTTTTTAAAATGGGTCAAAAAAAAAGCCCCACGGTATATAAACCGTGGGGCTAAAATTTATAAAATGAAAAATTTAAGTCAGTGACCAGCCTGGGCTGTACTCTCTTTTCACAAATTTATTTGCCTCATCCAGATTGGTTACACGCATATTTTCAGCATCCCAGACCATCTCGATATTTCTACCGGGATAGTTAACATAGGTTTCACCATTATCATTTGTTTTTTGTTCTTGGATATCTGTGCCTCTGATGGCAAGATTTGCAATCAATAAAGTTTCTGTAAGCGGACCCGCGATTTCAAAAGGTGAGCTTACTTCCATCTTGCCATAACCAGCAATGGCCGCTTCTACCCACTGGGCATAATGTCCATCTGCACCACCTGGGACACGTTTGATTGTTTGTGGTACATTAGCTTGTGCGGTTTTTGAAATAGGTAACAACTGGGGATTCATACCGTAGGTACCGCACATCATTTTTCCTTTTGAACCGATAAAAAGGGCACCGTTGCCACCATCGCCGAAGGTTTCGTTAGGAGCCAGTTCTTCTGGTCTGGTGGGCTGGATGCCACCATCCATCCAATGCATGACCACGTCTCCCTCTGTTTTTGACGTTTTTGGGAAAGTCATGGTAACATGACTTGACGGTGGACAGCTGTCTGGGAAATAACCGCGTTTGAATTCGTCTACATAAACACTTCCTACACTACATTGTACATCTTTGGGATAACCTAGATCCAGTACTCTATATGGCGGTTCTACAAGATGGCATCCCATATCGCCGAGGGCACCAGTACCGTAATCCCACCAGCCGCGCCAGTTAAAGGGTACGAGGCCATTTACATAATTTTTCTTCGGGGCAGTCCCCAACCAAAGATCCCAGTCCAATTCTTTTGGAATTTCAGTTGAAGTTTCTGGCCAGGGAATTCCTTGAGGCCACACGGGACGATCCGTCCACACATATACTTCATTCACATCACCTATAAGGCCAGCATCGTACCACTCGCGTAACTGGCGCACTCCGTCTCCGGAAGATCCCTGGTTACCCATTTGGGTCACAACTTTGTACTTTTTGGCTGCTTCGGTAAGTTGGCGCGCCTCATATATATCGTGGGTAAGTGGTTTTTGTACATATACATGTTTACCACGTTCCATAGCGGCCATAGCTGCAACGGCATGCGTATGGTCTGGAGTGGAAACTGAAACTGCGTCAATATTTTTTTCTTCCTTATCTAACATTTCGCGCCAGTCCTTATAATATTTTGCCTTCGGAAAACGCTTTCTGGAATTGGCTGCCCGCCTATCATCTACATCACAGAGAAATGCAATATCTGCCTTTCCGGATTTTGCGAAACTGGCAATATCGCTTTCACCTTTACCACCCACGCCTATGCCGGCGACCCGCAATTTGTCACTGGGAGCAATAAAACCGGGACCACCCAGAACGTGACGCGGTATGATAGAGATACCAGCGGTCGCTATTGCTGTACTCTTGATAAAATCCCTACGGGAATTATTAGAAACTGAAGTTTTGTTTGTTTTCATAATGTTAAAAGTAAATAAAACGGTTTAGCTATTACGTTAGAGTTGTTCAAGGTACTTATAACAGGTCTATTTTACAAGACCAATATGAGTTTTTGCAGGTTTATTGAGGTTAATTTTTAAAAAATGAGAATACTGCTACCTTAATTGTATGAAAAACGGCAGTATTTAAGAATTAATTCTAGAAGTCGAAATAATGTTCTTTATCCGAAGTTGTTTTTAAAAGAATTGTTTCCATAAAAAAATTGCATACAGAGTAAACTTTTTTAATCTGTATTCTCAACGATTTGGTATTCGTGCAACGGAGTGTACTGCTTATCAATCATTTGTAACAGGTTGTCTTTGAGTTCTGGCTGCACATTAAAGGATATTTCAGTATCCATATCTTCCGCAAGAGCATCCATATACGTAAAAGCTCTGTTCACTTCTTCTTGAGTGAACGGTTGCTTCACAAAGATTTCTAGGGATCTGTTGGCAATATTTTTATAGGTAAACATAAGCAGTTTTTATTTGGTCACTAATAAGGTAGCTTGAATTGTAAAATAATGAATACAGTTGCGTACTCTTAAACGTCATTAATTTAAAAATCTTATAAATTTTTTGATTACCATACCATCTTTTTTAATAGCGAGCATTGGCAGTTCAAAATTTTTAAGGAATGATTTGATAATAAGTTTCAGCGCAAGCAGCGTATTTAATACGTTGTTTCAGTTTTCAAATGTAGTTCTAATTCTTTTGGTTCGGTAATTTAAGAACCTTGCCATGACATTTTGATGATTCCTCTTTTTTTTCTAATAGTTTAAGATATTATTAAAAAGTAGGAAATATACTTCATGAATTACTTACAAATACGATAAAAAACACGTAGTACTTGCTCATATACATTTTTTTTGTATTTTAGCCGAACACCCCAAATCTTAAAGTTATATTAAAAAACATTGATTTTTATGAGAAAATTAACTATACTAACTTACCTATTAGTCCTTTTTTCAGCCTGTTCTACGGAAGAACTCGATTTTGCTACTCATGAGAGCGCGTTAATTATTGAAAAACCATTAGTTGACAAATCAATACCTGCTCAGCCTGAAGCTGATCCCGTGGAAATCTTGACCAGTAAGGCACTGCGTACCGCGCTGGTAGCTATAAGTGAAAACTTAATAAGCACTAAGGCCTCCGTTCAGCGAAATAAGACAAACGAAGCAATCACTTTGTGTTTTCAGTTTGTATATCCTCTTGTAGTGCGATATAATGACGGTTCTACCCAGCAATTAAATGACTATGATACACTTTTACAGGTTTTGCTAGATGAAAGCAGTACGCTTCATCTTGACGGTATAGGATTTCCTTTTGAAGTTAAAGAAGAAGGAAGTGAAGATACTACAACCATAAAAGATGAACAGGAATTTAAAATGCTCCTTTCGGCCTGTGGCTACGAGGAGATCAATTATTCAGATGTTATCAATGCAGTAAGTTCTTGTTTTACTGTAACTTATCCATTAGATCTTATTGTGAATGATCACATAAAGACATTTATGACACAACAGGAGACGGAAAATTATTTCAATCAGTACTGGTCATCTTCCGTAACGGTTTCAATATCCTATCCTTTTCGTGTGACACTGCATACTATGGAAGAAGATAAACGAACCTCTATAGAAAACGACTTTGAAATGATCAATCTTATTAAAAATAGTTGTAAAATCAACTAAATGCGGTCCCTTTTTGTCCCAAATACCGTTGGAAACCACCTAATTTTAGGTGGTTTTTATTTGTTTAACTCCCAGATATATTCTATCTTCTTTAGTTATAATAAAATATTATGAGTAGAGGATTTGTAAAGGAAGATGATCAGGAAGAGGCGCCAATAATTCCACCACGTGCTGCGCTCCCAGATGGTGCGACAAATTATGTAACTCCTAATGGATTGCGAGAACTTAAGCAGGAGCGGGATATGCTTGAAGATCAAATAGCAAAGCTGGATGAAAAAGATGATCGCGAACGTCGCCGCGCAATGGCCTTGCTCAATGGTAAACTCAATCTGCTTATGACCCGTCTCAACGCAGCTCGCGTTCTTGAGCCCGAAAATCAAAATCATGATGAAATACGTTTTGGCGCTTGGGTAACCTACAGCATTAATGGTAATCCTAAACCGATCAAAATTCAGATCGTAGGGGTGGATGAAGCGGACGTGAAAAAAAGTAAAATTGCCTTTATCGCTCCTATTGCGAGGGCTATTACCGGTAAAAAAGCGGGACAGGAAGCTATTCTTCAATTAGGTCAAGAACAGCGGAAACTCCAGATCAAGACTGTATACTATGAAAAATAAAAATTCAAGGATCGACAATTACCTGGTCGGAAAGTCTGATGGTTCCAGTTTTAATAGGAACTAAATAAACACCAAAACCGACTCCTTCTTCATCCTTTTTATATGTGGCCAATTTCCTCAAAGGTTCTTGATCCTTATCTTTTTCTGCAGTTTCAGGATCTATGGTGATTAAGGTACAGCGTTTTGTAGTGGTAACTACCTCAAATATACAGTTTCCAATTTGTACGCGCTTCCAATTTTCTTCTGCGTAGGCCTGATTGCCAAAAACGACTATATTAGGTCTAAAACGGTTGATTATGACCGGTTTTTGGAGCTTTTTATTTAAATCTTTTAGCGAAGCGATATTAACCAGATGCACTGGACAGGAATCACTGAAAGTTATAGGAGTTTTTGGTTCGGACTTGGTCGAAAAACGGGGGTTTTTCTTATCTACTGCGATCAGTGTGCACGGTTCTTGTAAGAAGTTTGTCAACCATTCATTTACGGGATTTATTGCTGCACGCGCACTGGTGGGTTCTTTAAATAGATTAGTTTCTACAGGATTTTGAAAAACTTCTGCATAATTTAAATGGATTTCTCCTTGACCTTCAGCCGAAAGCATTAAGGTTTCGCCAATTAAGGACACTTTAATTTTCAGCAATTTTGGTTTTTCCCGTGCGGTGAGAATCGTGTTACTCGCATTCATGACCGCAAATTCCCTGTCATGAAGAAAGCCCGTTGAAATCACTTCTATTTCGGAAATGGAAATTCCTTTTGTGGATTTAATGGGATAGAAAAAAAGTTGATCCAGACGCATTAGCAGATTTGTTGACGTTTTTGGCTGATTTTTGGATCTAAAATACCGATTTATAACAAAAAAAAAGGTTTCGGTATTTAAAGCGAAGTTACTCGTTTAAAATATCGAAACCTTTTAAAGATTTATAAAAACCTAAAAAATTTAGTTCAACGGGGTGTATTCAAATTTTTGACCTCCAACCGAAACATCTACCATTAGACCGGCTTTTGGCAGAATAAATACGGCAACTCCTTCACGATACTGAACATCTGCAGAAGCTCCGCTTTTCAACATCACCGCAGAGACATTACCGGTAAATTCAAAGTCGTCGTCCTTAAAGCGATTAAATGATAGGTCATCTTGAAAGAAAATTATTTCGCTAAAAGTTTTCCCACCAGCTTGTAGACCTATGTCCAGTTTTTTAACATCTGCCATTCCTATCATTAGTCCATTTTGATAAACAACGCCGTTACCAGAAGCTGCGCCTACAATAAAACCTCCTTTTCCTACTTTCGGAAAAATTACATAGGCTTTAGAGTCATCCATGAATTTCTGAATTCCGGCATCTTTTTCAATTAATGTACTTTTCACTTTATCTGCCGCTGCAATCACTTTTTTATCTTTATTGCTCTGGGCAAAAAGGCCTACACTTATAAAAAGCATGACCATCATTATTATTTTGTTGGTTTTCATATTGTTTATTGTATTTAGTATTAGAGGTCAAATGTATTCTAATTTACCTATGTTGTTAGTTAAAACCGCGTAAGGTTATGTGAAAGCTTTACTAATATTCACGTATCAAATTTGTGAGTACTGGCAAGGGTTTATATAGAAGTTTGCATATATAATAACTTTGAAATTGCTAAGGAATATTGAATATTTTTGCATTTTGAATGTTCATTTCCCTAATCTAAAATTTGAATATCCGCAAAGTGTCCTATGAGTATGTTATCCGTATTGAAAAGCGGTCGAGTTTTATTCCCTTCCTGATCATTTTCGACTATTTTAAGAGTTTTTGGGCGTTTCTCTGCGGGTTGTGCTTTCCGCTGCAATCTTTTGATCGTTCCTCCCAAAAAGGCTTCCTACCGGTAGGTGTATTCAGATTCACTTCAATTCCTAGCGCGAAATTCGTTTTCATTAAATATGGCCGGTTTTGACCGGTTTTTAGGTTTAAAGGGGCATTGTAGGTCTAATATTTTCACATAATTTGTCTTTCAGCTATTTCATTTCTCCCCCAAATAAGTCCTTTTTTCGACCATTTTTATGGATTTACGGTCGTTTTTGCGGCAGGTCGCTTCCTACCGAAATGGACAGGCAGTTCAACGTTGCTGAAAACAATTTCAGGACTGATTACAGATATACATTCTAAAATTCGAATATTTTTCAACCAGCGGCGGTGCGTCGTAAAACATTGTCAGCGCCGGTTAACAGATCAATGTTGTTGTACGCCCTCCTCGATATTTTCATCAATTTCCTCTTTAGTGTCTTCATCCAGGTTTGGCTTTGTGTCTGCATTTACACCGTTTTCAACCCAGAGGGAAAAGTACATAGGGAAGTGATCTGAACCATAATAATCAAGACGCCGCATAGAATCTATACATATATCCTCAGAATGGAACATGTGATCTATGGGAAAGCGTAAATACCAATAATCTGCATGAAATGTAGGGTAGAGCCCTCTACCGATACGTGGATCAATAAGACCTGTCATTTTTCTAAAAAGCCGCGATATTCGTGACCACACCACGTCGTTGAGGTCGCCACATACGATAATGGGCGCGTTAAGTTCACGTACTTTTTTTCCCGCGAGCAATAGTTCCGCATCGCGTTCTTTAGAAGTCTCATTTTCGGTGGGACTGGGCGGTGCGGGGTGCACACAGATCAAATTCAGCGGTTCGCCATCGCGATAGTGTACTTTGGTATAAATGGAAGGAACATCGTCCTCAATCATATATTCTACACGGGTATCGCTTAGTTTAAATTTAGAATAAAGGTGCATCCCATAATAATTATCAATGGGGACTTTTACCGCGTAAGGATAATCCTTTTCAAAACGATCGAGCTCAAGTTCCCATTTCTTGTCAGATTCCATTGTAAGAAAAATGTCTGGATTTTCTTTAGTGATCAGAGAACAGAATTTATCATATTGTGTATTGTCCTGAAATACATTTGCTGTAATTAAGCTCAGTTTCCGCATATTATCGCGGTTTTTTAGCTGTTTTTGCTTTATTGGATAGATCTTCGAATAAGGAATCACAATAATTATCTGAAGCGTTAATGTTGCAATCAGACCTATAAGCACAGCCCATTGCCATTCCCGTTCAGGATAAGCAAATGCAAAAATCAGTAAGAGATTAAGTGCCTGTAAAAAGCTTGTCTGTACTCTTACATAATCCCATCCGCGCACGGTCCAATGTTTAATGCTGACAAGGGGCAGTAAAGCGATAAGGATAAAAAAACATGCAAAATAATATAAGACCATAAGCGATTGCTAGTTGTTTGTAAGTTCTTGGAAAAGAGATTCTAAGGTAGTGTTTTTCTTGTTAAGCTGAAGGATTTTCAGTCCGTTATCGTGGGCAAAGTCAAAAACCGCGGGACGCATATCTTTTTTGGTATCAAATAGGATCTCATAACTAAAACGTGTGGTATTCTTTATTGAATTGACGTTTGGTAGTTTCTGTAGTGCAATCTCTTCCACACGGTAATCAAATTCTACCACAAGGATCTGTTCCTTCTCTTCATGAAGTTCCTGCATACGCTTATCTGCTACAATGATACCGCTATCTATTATGATGGCGCGATCACAAATCGCCTCTACTTCCTGCATAATATGTGTAGATAAAAGTACCGTTTTTTCCTTGCCCACTGTTTTTATAAGCTTCCGAATGTCTATAAGTTGGTTGGGATCCAGTCCAGTGGTGGGTTCATCAAGAATAAGCACCTCAGGATCGTGCAACAGCGCAGCAGCAAGCCCTACGCGTTGTCGATAGCCCTTGCTCAAAACCTGTATTTTTTTATGTGCTTCTGAGCCCAGCCCTGTGCGCTCAATAAGATTTTCGATCGCAGGATTTTTTAACCGGTGCAGTGCCGAGTTGAATTTTAAATATTCACGTACGTACATATCTAAGTACAGCGGGTTATTTTCGGGTAGATAGCCCACACTTTCCTGCACTTTTCTTTTATCGATAGCAATATCAAAACCATTGACTTTAACAATGCCCTTTGAAGGGGAAAGGTAGCCTGTGAGAATTTTCATCATTGTACTCTTCCCAGCACCATTAGGTCCCAAAAAGCCGGTAATTTCACCTTTTTCAATAGTAAAGGATACGGCTTTTAGCGCCTGTTGCCCGCCATAGTTTTTAGAGACTTCAGAAACGGCTATAGACATATTATTTCGATGATTTTGGTTTTTATATAGTTATAACGCATTTGACAGAAGTTTGTTTCTAAAAGCTTTGTAGCCCAAAAATAATTAAATAAGGTCAATTAGACGGGAATTCAAATTTTGATATTCACAAAAAAGAAGAAATATTCTATACTTTAAATCAAAAAATGGATCGCCAAATAGAGAATGTGTTAAATATGAATAATAATAATGGTATTTAAAAACCATTGTCAATATTTTTTTTACTTTAGCAATTCATTTATAAGCAAAATGTTCAACCCACGTTATTTCTGGAACCGTTATTACTTCTTTTTCTTTGGAAAAGAGGCGGGACCACTATAATATAGCGCATAGTAATAATAGTTAGGTCCCGATATATAATCGGGACCTTTTTAGTTTCCGCAAAATCGAAAAAATAAATAATAGAAGCATTGAAACATATAGTTGCAATACAGGGTATAAAAGGCTCCTTTCATCATCAGGTGGCGCAGGATTTTTTTGAGGAAGACGTGGCCATTGTAGAATGCCGTTCTTTTCAAGAGGTTGTAAACAGCTTAATTTCGGGTACCAGCACAGACGCAGTGATGGCGATAGAAAACAGTATTGCCGGCAGTATTATATCCAATTACGCGCTCATTGATGAATGTAAATTGAATATAGAAGGCGAATATTATCTGCCTATTAGCCAAAATCTCATGGTGCTGCCCGGCCAGAAACTGGGAGATCTCAAAGAGGTTTGGTCTCATCCCATGGC
Organism: Flavobacteriales bacterium; assembly: GCA_038199845.1. GTDB lineage: Bacteria > Bacteroidota > Bacteroidia > Flavobacteriales > Flavobacteriaceae > Leeuwenhoekiella. Next base: position 1,103 of record JBBPYO010000505.1, on the reverse strand, counting down.
GCTATTACAGTGCCGCGATTTTTTTAAGGGAAAAGAACACATCAGACTCGTAGAAGATGACGATACCGCTGGTGCCGCAAAACGCGTTATGGATGAAAGCGCCATAGGTGTTGGCGCGATTGCCAGCATCATCGCAGCAAAAATTTATGGCCTGGAGATTATTGCTCAAGATATGCAGACGATCAAGGATAATGCAACGCGTTTCTTTGTGCTTAATACCAATGGCCGCACTGATACCGAAACACCCGATAAGGCTTCGCTTAAATTTTTGACAGACCACAAGAGGGGAAGCCTGGCTGCAGTGCTCAACGTAATGAGTGATTGCAGGCTCAACCTGACCAAAATACAATCACTTCCCATTATAGAAACGCCGTGGATGTATTCCTTTTTTGTGGATGTGACTTTCAGCAAATACGCTCATTTTGAAAAAGCAAAAAAATTATTGGGCATTATGGCAAGAAAGTTTGAAGTGCTGGGAGAATATAAAAATAAAAAGAAATGATCGCGACAGCAAACAGGTTGCAACAGACCACCGAATATTATTTTTCGCGTAAACTCAAAGAAGTACGCGCGTTACAAGACGCAGGCAAACCAATTATAAATATGGGAATAGGCAGTCCTGATCTCGCGCCGCCACCACACGTAATTGAAGCGCTTACGCAATCTTTACAGGATGGCCCCGCCCATCAATATCAGGGATATAAGGGAATACCTGAATTACGTGCAGGTATAACTTCTTTCTATAAAAATCGATATGGTGTAGAACTCGATTCCGAGACCGAAATATTGCCATTAATGGGCTCAAAAGAGGGGATTATGCACATTAGTATGGCGTTTTTAAATGCGGGCGATGCGGTTTTGATTCCTAATCCCGGCTATCCTACCTATACTTCCGTGACCAATTTACTGGAGGCAGAACCTATTTATTACGAGCTAAATGCAGAAAATAACTGGCTGCCCGATTATAAAAAACTGGCAGAAAAAGATCTTAGCGGGGTAAAACTTATGTGGGTTAATTACCCGCATATGCCTACGGGCGCCACCGCTTCGGCTGCAGATTTTGAAGAATTGATCGCTTTCGCGAAAGCAAACAATATTCTTGT
>JBBPYO010000504.1:0-2286 GCA_038199845.1 Flavobacteriales bacterium | reverse complement strand
AGCCTCAGTTTGTAAATTCACCAAATCTTTACTGCGCGTGATTCCTGCAGATTTTTCTGTTTTGGGAATACAAAACTTAAATCAATTGCGGTATTAACTATTTTCTGAGATCTACCCGTGAACTTTTTTCTAGTAATTTCTAGTAATTAGTAAATATAGATACCATAAACTAAAAGAATTTGCTCAAGCATAATCAACTAGGGGTATTGATCGCGCACCAATCTTTTCAGTAAAGAATCTCCATTAGTTTCAGTGAGATCTTTTCTTCTGGCTACGCCTCTTGAAAAGCATAAAAAACAAAATTTGCCATCACAATCGCCTTTTGAATTAAATCATTAAGGCACTCAAGATGTAAACAATTATTAATTCATGTCTGAAGTGATTTATTTATATTGCACATTCACAAGTGTTCGCGATAAGTTTATTTCGTCTCAAAAAGACTACGCAAATCACTCATCTTTTTTTTGATATTAAATGACGATATACAAGACAAAAAAAACCCTGTAAATCTTTACGATTTACAGGGTTTTTTAAAATTTGAAATATGTTTGAGCGGTCTGGACGGGACTCGAACCCGCGACCTCCGCCGTGACAGGGCGGCATTCTAACCAACTGAACTACCAGACCAAAATTTCAAAGTGCAAGAGTGCCAAAGGCTATTACTTTCTTGCGGGTGCAAATATAGCCCCTTTTTTAAAGTGTGCAAACTATTTTTAGTAAATTTTTTAGATTATAAAAATTTTCGTCTTTCTACTAGAAAAGCACTTAATATGGGAGCAAAACCTTTATTGATATCCGCAGGTACATATGTGATTTTATACTGGGCACAACGCAATTTTAGCGCTTCAAAATACGCAGCAACTTCCTGCTTATAATTAGTTTTTACCGTGTCTGCATATATATTGATAAAACTTCCCGTCTCCATATCCACAAAACGTTTTGGAGCATTGTCAAAATCGAAATCGAGCTCTTTATCACCATCATACGTATGAAAAAGAATTACTTCATGCTTATTGTATTTAAGATGCTGTAAAGCCTCAAAGACACGATCCTGCTCTATTTCGTTTTGAAAAAGATCACTAAAAAGAAAAACCAGCGATCTACGTTTCAATTTTTCAGCAATGAGATGTAGATTGCCATAGGTCGCAGTTTTTACTTGTTCTGGATTGCTTAAAAGCGTTTTGTTAAGCTGATCAATAAGCATGTGCCGATGACGGTCACTTCCTTTTTCTGGAGCATAATATTCAAATTCTTCCCCATAGATGCTCAATCCAACTGCATCACGTTGTTTTTTCATAAAGTGCATCACCGCAGCCGAAGCAAGAACCGCAAAGGCTATTTTATTAGGCGCGTTGAGATCTACCTCCTTCAACTGGGGATAATGCATAGAACTGCTGTTGTCAAGTATTATATGACAACGCAAATTGGTTTCTTCCTCATACCTTTTGGTATACAATTTATCGGTGCGGGCATAAAGCTTCCAGTCAATATGCTTTGTGCCCTCCCCGTTATTGTATACTTTATGTTCGGCAAATTCCGCAGAAAAACCATGAAACGGACTCTTATGCATCCCAGAAATAAAACCTTCTACCACTTGCCCAGCCAGCAATTCTAAATTGTTGAATCCTGAAATACCATTGAGCTGTGCTTGAAAATCCATTGTGGGTTTTTTACTTAAATATGCTCTTTAAAGCTACCGGATTGAGATATTATTTCACACCATCTACAATGCCGTATTCCACAGACTCTTCTGCGCTCATCCAGTGATCGCGGTTAAAATCTTTAAGCACTTTCTCTATTTTTTGTCCGCAATTTTCTGCCAGTATCTGCGCGCTCAGTTCTTTGGTCTTTAAAATTTCCTGAGCGGTAATTTCAATATCGCTGGCCTGGCCACGGGTTCCGCCACTGGGCTGATGAATCATTACGCGTGCGTGCGGTTGTATAAAACGTCTGCCCTTCGCGCCCACAGAAAGCAAAATACTTCCCATACTGGCCGCAAGACCGGTACAAATTGTAGAAACCGGACTTTTTATTGATTTTATCGTATCGTAAATAGAAAAACCGGAAGTCACATAGCCTCCAGGACTGTTAATGTAAAATTGTATTTCCTCGTTGCCCATTGCATCAAGATATAATAAACGGTCTACTACGTGTTTGGCACTAGCGTCATCTACTTGACCCCATAAGAATACTTTACGATCTTCTAATAATTTCGCGTCTATTAAATCTTGTGATTTTATTTTCTTTTTTTCCATAATGTATGTTCGTTGAAGAAAATTAACACTT